>NZ_JAYSJZ010000003.1:0-2625 GCF_043726815.1 Lacisediminihabitans sp. | reverse complement strand
TAGGACACCGCCGGACTTCTTCGTACAGATGGCCACCCCGACACCGGGGTGGCCATCCTGCGTTAACCCACCAACCACACACTCACTACAGTTCAATAGGACGCCAGGCCGATTGGCGAAGCCGCCCGTTCATGGCGCGAGGCCATGCCGGAATGGTCGGCGACGCCGGCCGGTCGAGCCGACACTGAATGCCTCGGAGCTACGAGTCTTCTCGGTCGATGGCCGCGTCGTCCGTGGCGGCCAGTACCCGCTCCAGGGGAGCCACCGCGGCGAGCTCCGCACGAATCGCGGCGGCTCGAGCGCGCTTGCTCGCGGCCTGCGGCGTGATGCCGAGTCTCTTGGCGGCGTCGGCCTGGGTGCTCCCGGTGCTCATCAGGTCGTAGATCTCCCAGCCCTCCGGCGACCGCCGGCCGCGGAGGTGCAGGAGCAGGTCGACCAGGGCCTCGGCGTCGCCGGCGTCGACGGCCCCGTCGTGGGTGCCCCGCAGCGCGAACCGGGTGTCCCTCTTTTTCGCGTCGTTCACCGCGGCTCGGGCCGCGACGAAGGCCGGTCCGCCGGCCTCGCGGGCGTTGGCCGGCAGGGGAGTGCTCACGTCGCCGACACCGCACCCGACGCTCCACTGCCCGTCTCTCGAGAGCGACAGGATCGCGGCGAGGGCGTGACGCGCGTCCCCCACGAGCATCTGGATCTCGTCGCCGGCCGTGCGATCGACCGGCAGCAGGAGTCCGTCCCGGAGGGCCGCCGTCAGCTCGCGAATCGTCGCCTCGGCGATGTCCGGGCGGTTGCGGCTGTCCACCTGGTCTGCGGTGATGACGAACATGAGGCTCCCTTCATCAGCCCTCAGGGGCTGATTCCCAATGAATCAACCCTATGTGGTTGATAGTAGATAAATCAACCCTGAGGGGATGCGACTGTCCCGGTCGGCGACCCCCTCGCTGATATCCTTGCCCGATGCCAGCATCCGATCTCCTGTCAGTTCAGCGCAACGACGATTCGTTCGACGATGTCTGGGAGGAGGTGGTGTGGCGTGGCCTCGTGCATGTCTCGACCGATCCTGCCGAGCTCAAGGCCCTGCTTTCTGGGGAACCGATCACCTACTACTGCGGGTTCGACCCGACCGCGCCGAGCCTGCACCTCGGCAATCTCGTGCAGCTCCTGCTCATGCGTCGACTCCAGCTTGCCGGCCATCGGCCCCTCGCGCTTGTGGGCGGGTCGACCGGGCTCATCGGCGACCCTCGGCCCACGGCGGAACGGACGCTGAACTCTCCCGAGACGGTGAGGGAGTGGGTCGGCTACCTCGAGGCCCAGGTCTCCAAGTTCCTGAGCTTCGAGGGGGACGCCGCCGCGCGGCTGGTCAACAACCTCGACTGGACGGCCCCGCTCTCGGCGATCGACTTCTTGCGGGACGTCGGCAAGCACTTCCGGGTGGGCACGATGGTCAAGAAGGATGCGGTGAGCGCACGGCTCAACAGCGACGCGGGCATCAGCTACACCGAGTTCAGCTACCAGATCCTGCAGGGCATGGACTTCCTGGAGCTCTACCGGCAGCACGGCTGTGTGCTGCAGACCGGGGGGAGCGACCAGTGGGGCAACCTCACCAGCGGCACCGATCTCATCCACAAGGCAGAGGGGGCGAGCGTGCACGCCATCGGCACCCCGCTCATCACCAACTCCGACGGCACGAAGTTCGGCAAGAGCGAGGGCAACGCCATCTGGCTCGACCCCGCCTTGACCAGCCCGTACGCCTTCTACCAGTTCTGGCTCAACACCGACGACGGCGATGTCGTTCAGCGACTGAAGATCTTCACGTTCCTCCCGCGGGCCGAGATCGACAGGCTCGCGGAGGCGGTGGCCAGCGAGCCGTTCCGTCGCGAGGCGCAGCGCACCCTGGCCTTCGAGGTGACAAGCCTCGTTCATGGCGTGGACGACACCCTCGCCGCGATCGCGGCGGCCGAGGCGCTGTTCGGCCAGGGAAACCTCGAGCTGCTCGACCGGCCGACGCTCGAGGCGGCCCTGCGCGAACTCCCGAACACGACCACCATGCCCAACGCTCTGGTCACACAGCTGTTGGTCGACACCGGTCTCACCGCGAGCCTGGGTGAGGCGCGACGCGCGCTCGAGCAGGGCGGGGTGTACCTCAACAACGTCAAGGTGGAGGATCTCGCCGCGACCCTTGAGGGCAGGACCCTTCCCGGCGGGATGGCGGTGCTGAGGCGGGGCAAGAAGACTCTCGCCGGCGTGTTCGTGGAGTAGTGATCCACACGGATCCGCACGTGACGCGCCCGGGATGCACGCTAATTTGCGCAGCCCCCCGGATGACCGTAATGTTTCCTCTTGTCACCCCAAAGGTTCACTAAGCGGAAGTGCTTAGCGGCCTCAAGAGGGACCACATCCAAGTCAAACAGCGGGTTCTCCAGTGGGGACTCGTCTTCAGATATTTGGAGTTTTGCCCAGTTTCACGGCAACGTCGAGATGATCTGTAGCCGGCTTTCGAGCCGCGATGGTCAACTTGACAAGTTGCGTGGAGGTGGTAAGTTGGACAGGTTGCCTTTCGCGGAAGCGGGGGTGGCGTGGTAGTGGTGATTGGCCCCGGGTAGCAGCCGTGATGGTGAAAACCGGGAGCGT
>NZ_JAYSJZ010000002.1:0-73276 GCF_043726815.1 Lacisediminihabitans sp. | reverse complement strand
GGCCATGGCGCGGGTGATCGCCTGGCGGATCCACCAGGTGGCGTAGGTGGAGAACTTGAAGCCCTTGGTGTAGTCGAACTTCTCGACGGCACGGATGAGCCCCAGGTTTCCCTCCTGGATCAGGTCGAGGAACTGCATCCCGCGACCCGTGTAGCGCTTGGCCAGGGAGACGACGAGTCGGAGGTTCGCCCCGAGCAGGTGGCTCTTGGCCCGCTGGCCGTCCTTCGCCACCCAGGAGAGCTCGCGGCCCAGCTGGGACTTGAGTTCGGCGGGGGTCATCTGGGACAGCTTGTCCTCCGCGAACAGGCCGGCCTCGATTCGCATCGCGAGCTCGACCTCCTCCGCGGCGTTGAGCAGTGCGACCTTGCCGATCTGCTTCAGGTAGTCCTTGACCGGGTCCGCCGTGGCGCCGGTGATGGCCGACGAGTAGACCGGCACCTCGTCCTCGTCGTCGACGAGCGACAGCACGAGCGCGCCGCTGGGCAGCACCTCGCCCTTGTCGTCCTTCTCGTCCTTGTCGTCGTCTGAATCGTCAGTGGCGTCTTCCTTGACGTCCTCGACATCCTTCACGTCTTCGACGACGACAACGACGTCGACCTCTTCGTCGATCTCTTCGACGTCGATCACCTCATCGGCGTCGTCGGTGTCGTCCGACTTCGCCTTGGTGGACTTCTTGGCCGGTGCCTTCTTGGCCGCGGCGTCCTTCGCCGAGGCGGCCTTCGCGGGAGCCTTGGCCGGGGTCTTGGTCGTGGCCTTCTTGACCGTGGTCTTCGGAATCGTCGCGGCCTGGTCGGCAACGACCTCTTCTACTGCCGCCGTGTCGGCGAGAGTCGTGGATTTGGTGGTGGTGGCCATTCGGACACCTTTCGCATCGGATCGAGAACAAACTGCTGGTGTGTAGTGCCTGGAACTCGCTTTTTCGGGCAGCTCGCTTTTCGGGCAGCACTAAGACCCATGTCAAGTCCTGGGCCGTTGCACAACGAATGAGCAAATACGCCCCGTCAACTGGAACGGGTCTTACGTCAATTATTGCACGCTTTGCTGGCACCCCTTGCCAATTCGGCGCATTCGCTATATCTTGTGCCGCCGGAGGGCTCTGGAGAGTGCAACCCAGAGCGGTGCCACCCGTATTCCCTCGTCCTCGTGCAGCCGTCGGCGGGTGCTCCTGCGCGCCAGCAGCAGGAAGACGACTCCGGCACCCACCACCGCGTACTGCACCGTGAACGCCACGCGGAACGACTCCCAGGCGAAGACGTCGCTCGCGGCCCCGCTGTCGATCCGGAGCCGGTTCAGCACGTCGAGAACCAGCCCGATGAGGTACATCATCACGAAGCTCGCGAGGAAGCCGCCCACGTTCACCACGCCGTTCGCCGACCCGAGGCTGCGCATCGGGTTGAACGTGCGGGCGAAGTCGAAGCCGATGAGCGACCCGGGTCCCCCGATGCCGAGCACGATGATCAGGATCACCACGACCACGAACGGCGGATGGCCCGGCCAGAGCAGCACCACGGTCCAGGCGATACCGATCATGGTCACGATCGCCAGCACCAGATTCGACCGGCGCAGGGGGAAGCGCGCGGTGAGCAGGCCCAGGATCGGACCGCTCACCACGCCGGCCCCCACGATCAGGGTGAGCAGGCCGGATGCCGTGGCCGGGCTGTAGCCGAGCCCGGCGGTGAGCATCGGGAACCCCCAGAGCAGGCTGAAGACGGTGCCGGACGACTGGGTGGTGAAGTGCGACCAGAAACCGAGCCGGGTTCCCGGCCGGGCGAGCGCCTCGCGCAACTGGCGCATCGCGTGCGGCCAGGTCGTCACCCGGTCCGCCCGCGCGACATCCGCCGCCCCGTTGGAGAGGAGCACCAGAACGAGCACGAGGGCGATGGCCGACATCGACGCGGCGGAGAGGAAGGCGGGAGTCCAGCCGTAGGTATGGAGAAGGAAGGACAGCGGTATGGCGGAGAGCACCTGGCCGAGCTGGCCGAGGTTGCCCGTCCACTGCGAGACCTGCGGGAGGAGCCGCCCGTTGAACCAGGACGCGAGGAGTCGGATCACCGAAATGAAGGTCATCGCATCGCCGGCACCGACGAGCACGCGGCCGACGATCGCGACGCCGATCGACGGAGCCAGTGCCAGCACGACCTGTCCCGCCAGCATGAGCAGGGCGCCGGCAGCGACGAGCGCCTTCGGGCCGACCCTGTCGAGCACGACTCCCACCGGAATCTGCAGGGCGGCGTAGACGATGATCTGCACGACGGCGAGGCTGGACAGCACGGAGGCCGACACCTCGAAGCGATGCGCGGCCTCGATGCCCGAGACGCCGAGCGACGATCGCTGCAGCACGCCCACGATGTAGGCGAAGATGGCGATGGCCCAGATGAGCCAGGACCGCCGAGAATTCACTAGTCAACACTAGACCGGCCGACAGGCATCGCCCCGCCGTCCACGTCAGGCGGCGGGAATCGGTCGATCAGGCGAGGGTCGGCGGGTCGCTCTCGCCCTTGCGACGCGTCGCCAGGAAGTTCTCGAGCTCCGCGGCGATCTCGTCGGCCGACGGAAGCTCGCCGTCCTGGTCGGTGAGCGGCGACCGCAGGGGGTTGCCCTCCATGTAGGAGTCGTGGCGCTCCTCGAGCGCACCCACGAGCTTGGCGAGCTCCTGGTTCGTCTCGACCTGGCTGTCGATCTTGGAGAGGAAGTCCCGACCCTCGTCGCGCAGCCGGTCGGTGGGGAAGATGAGTCCGGTGGCCGCGCTGATGCTCTCGAGAGCCTTCACCGCCGCATCCGGGTACTCGGTGTCCGCGAGGTAGTGAGGCACGAGGAGCACGAATCCGACGGTGGGGTGTTCCAGCTGCTGCAGTCGGTACTCCACGAGGTGAAGCGCATTTGCCGGCACCTGGGTGCGCGGCTTCCACACCGATATGGCGTCGATCAGCTCGACTCGGTTGCCGCTCACCGTCACGCCGATCGGGCGGGTGTGCGGCGTCGGCATGGGGATGGCGTGCACCCACGTCGTGGTCTTCACCTTGAAGCGAGCGATGAGTTGGAGCACCGCGGCGGAGAATCGCTCCCACTGGAAGTCCGGTTCGAACCCGGTGAGAAAGAGGAACCGCTGACCGATCTCGTCGGTGCCGAGGTAGAGCCCGAGCCTGGGCGGCCGGTAGTCGGTGAGGTGGTCCTGGTCGAAGTAGATCACCGGGCGACGGGCACGGAAGTCGAGCAGTTCGTCCGCGTCGAAGGTCGCGATCAGGCGCTGGTCGATCGAGTCGACGAGGTACTCGCCCAGCTGGGTCACGGCGGCCCCCGCGTCGGCGAATCCGGTGAGTCCGGCAACCAAATGGAGGCCTTCCGGCACGTCGATGGCGTCCGGGTTCAGTTCGTAGAGGCCTTCTGGGTCGCGCATAGTTTCACTCTAACCGCGGCACCGGACCGCGAACTCGAGATCGGGCCGGGAGGCTTCATGCCGTGAGCGAACAGGCCGAACGGGCCCGAGCCGGCCGGTCGGGCCATCCGGCTAGCATTGCGGCATGACAGTCCCCGCCGTGCGCGTCAGCACCGACATCGCCCATTCCCTCAGCTCCGACGTGCTCGTGATCGGGGTCGGATCGTCGGATGACGGACCCGTGCTGCACGCGAACGCCGCCACGTTTCCCGCCCTGGTGTCGAACCTCGCGGCGATCGGCATGACCGGCGCCAAGGACGAGCTGGTTCGGGTGCCCGTCGCGGCCGGGGAGGCGCGCAGCATCGCCCTCGTCGGGCTCGGAGGCGGGCAACCGGATGCGCACGCGCTGCGCTACGCGGCCGGCACGGCGGCCCGTCGGCTGGTCGGCGTCGAGTCGATCGTGATCGACCTGCCCACGACGACGGATGCCGAGGTGCTCGCCGTGCTCGAGGGCGCGGCGATCGGCGCGTACTCGTACACCGAGTACCGGGCCAGCTCGCTCGACTCCACCAAGCGTCCGGCGAGCGACGTGACCGTCGTGTCGGCCGCCGCGCCCGAGACCGACCTCGCGAAGCGAGCCGCCATCGTCGCGACCGCCATCCACCGCGTGCGCGACCTCGTCAACGCACCGCCGTCCCACCTCTACCCGGAGTCCTTCGCCAGCGCTGTCACGGAATTCGCCGACGGCCTCCCCCTGGAGGTGACGATCCTCGCCGACGACGAGCTCGCCGCCGGCGGCTTCGGCGGCATCGTGGGCGTCGGGGCCGGCTCGACCCGCTCGCCGCGCCTGGTCAAGATCAGCTACGCCCCACAGGGAGCGACGAAGCATCTCGCCCTCGTCGGCAAGGGCATCACCTTCGACACCGGCGGACTCTCGCTCAAGCCGGCGGCATCCATGGTCGGCATGAAATACGACATGGCGGGTGCGGCGACCGTGATGGCCGTCGTGCTCGCCGCCGCCGAGCTCGGCATCGACACGCGCATCACCGCCTGGCTCTGCATCGCCGAGAACATGCCGTCCGGGTCGGCGATCAGACCGAACGACGTGCTGCGGATGCGCGGCGGCAAGACCGTGGAGGTGCTCAACACCGACGCCGAGGGCCGGCTCGTAATGGCCGACGGCCTGGTGGCTGCGAGCGAGGAGTTCCCGGACGCGATCGTGGACGTCGCGACCCTCACCGGCGCCGCGCGCGTGGCTCTCGGCGACCGGTACGCCGGGGTCATGGGCAACGACGACTTCGTGGCCGAGGTCATCGCCGCGGCGGACATCGCCGGCGAGTCGTTCTGGCCGATGCCGCTGCCCACCGAGTTGCGAGCCGCGCTGAACTCGGATGTCGCCGACATCGCGAATGCCCGCATCGGAAACACCGCGGCGGGAATGCTCGTCGCCGGGGTGTTCCTGCAGGAGTTCGTGGGCGCGCGCCGGGACCCGGCGGAGGGCCGAATCCCGTGGGCGCACCTCGACATCGCCGGATCCGGCACCAACCCGGGCGGGGGCTTCGGCTTCAATGCCAAGGGCCCGACCGGCATGAGCGTGCGCACCCTGCTCGCACTGGCCGAGGAGTTTTCTCATGCGTAGTAAGGTCTTTATGGCTGCAAAAATCGAGCCAATGCTGCCCGCCGGCCGACACGGCTGATCGGGCTCAAGCACTAATTCTGAGATCCAAGGGAGCCCCTGGTTGTCTGAGCAGACTTTTGACATTGTGATCCTCGGAGCAGGGAGCGGCGGCTATGCCGCAGCCTTGCGCGCGAGCCAACTGGGACTCTCGGTGGCGCTCGTGGAGAAGGGCAAACTCGGTGGCACCTGCCTGCACGTGGGCTGCATCCCGACCAAGGCGCTTCTTCATTCCGCCGAGGTCGCCGACGTCACCCGCGAGTCCGCCAAGTACGGTGTCACGTCGACCTTCGGCGGCATCGACATGGGCGCGGTCACCTCCTACCGTGAGGGCATCGTCGCCAGCAAGTTCAAGGGGCTCGTCGGCCTGATCAAGACCCGCGGCATCACCGTCATCGAGGGCGAGGGACGTCTCGTCGCCGCCAACACCGTCAAGGTGGGCGAAGACACCCTCGTCGGCAAGAACGTGATTCTCGCCACCGGCTCGTACTCCCGCTCGCTGCCGGGTCTCGAAATCGGCGGACGCGTCATCACCTCGGAGCAGGCCCTCGAGCTGGACTTCGTGCCGAAGAAGGTCGCGGTTCTCGGCGGCGGGGTCATCGGAGTCGAATTCTCGAGCGTGTGGCGTTCGTGGGGCTCCGAGGTCACGATCATCGAGGCACTCCCCCACCTCGTGCCCAACGAGGACGAGGCCATCAGCAAGCAGTTCGAGCGCGCGTTCCGCCGCCGCGGCATCGAGTTCAAGCTCGGCACGCGCTTCCAGTCGGTCACCCAGGACGAGAACGGAGTCGTCGTGACCCTCGAGACCGGCGAGACCGTGGAGGCGGAGCTCCTGCTCGTCGCCGTCGGTCGCGGCCCGTCGACCGCCAACCTCGGCTACGAGGAGGTCGGTGTGGCCATGGATCGCGGCTTCGTGCTCACCAACGAGCGACTGCTCACCAACGTCCCCGGCGTCTATGCGGTCGGGGACATCGTGCCCGGGCTGCAGCTCGCCCACCGCGGCTTCCAGCAGGGCATCTTCGTCGCCGAGGAGATCGCCGGGCTCAACCCGATCGTGATCGACGACCTGAACATCCCCAAGGTGACATACTCCGACCCCGAGGTCGCCTCGGTCGGCCTCTCTGAGGTTCGGGCCCAGGAGAAGTACGGCGCCGACAAGGTGACCAGCTACGACTACAACCTCGCCGGCAACGGCAAGAGCCACATCATCGGCACCTCCGGCTCGATCAAGGTGGTGCGGGTGAACGACGGACCCGTCGTCGGTGTGCACATGATCGGCGCCCGTGTCGGCGAGCTCATCGGCGAGGCGCAGCTCGTGGTCAACTGGGAGGCATACCCCGAAGACATCGCCCCGCTCATCCACGCCCACCCGACTCAGAACGAAGCGCTGGGCGAGGCTTTCCTCGCTCTCGCCGGAAAGCCGCTTCACTCCCTCTGAGTACGCGTCACCAAACTAAGCTAGAACAACAGAACTGGTCTAAGGAGCATCACTGATGAGCGAATCCGTCAACCTCCCGGCACTCGGTGAGAGTGTCACCGAGGGTACGGTTACCCGCTGGTTGAAGAACGTGGGCGACCGCGTGGAGGTCGACGAGCCACTGCTCGAAGTGTCGACCGACAAGGTCGACACCGAGATCCCCTCACCCATCGCCGGAGTGATCGAAGCGATCCTCGTCGCGGAGGATGAGACGGTGGAGGTCGGAACCCCGCTCGTGACCATCGGAGACGGATCCGCCCCGGCCGCCGAGGCGCCCGCCGCCCCGGCGCAGGAGCCAGCACCCGCGGAGGCCCCGGTCGCCGAGGCACCGGCAGCAGAGGCGCCCGCCCCGGAGCCCACGCCCGCCTACGCGCCAGCGCCGACCTCGGCCTTCGCCCCGCCACCGGCGTACGCGCCGAACCCGGCGTCGGTTGAGGCGCCGGCCGAGCCCACCGAGGCTCCCGTTGCCGAAGTGCCGTCGACGGATGCCCCCGCCCCCGAGGAGGCGGCGCCCGCCGCCCCGCAGGCCCCGGCACCTGCCTACACGATCGACGCTCCACCGGCCGCACCTCAGGTGCCGGTCGAGGCGCCTCCCGTCGCGGCCGCCCCGGTCGAGGCCGCGCCAGTCGAGGCTGCTCCCGCCCCGGTCGAGGCGCCTGCCGCCGAGGTCGCGCCAGTCGCAGCCGCCCCGGTCGCCGCCGCGCCGGTCGAGACCGCCCCGGTCGAGGCACCTGCCGCCGAGGTCGCCGAGACCACGCCGTCCGTCTCCACCGTGTCGAACTCCGGTTACGTCACCCCTCTCGTGCGCAAGCTCGCCAATGAAAAGGGAATCGACCTCGCCACCGTGTCTGGCACGGGCGTCGGGGGTCGCATCCGCAAGGAAGACCTCGTCGTGGCTGCCGCTCCGGAGCCCGAGGCCGCGCCGACCCCGGTCGCGCCCGCCGCTGCCGCTCTCGAGACGTCCCCGCTGCGCGGCACGAGCGTGCCCATGTCGCGACTCCGCAAGGTGATCGCCGAGCGCGCGGTCATCTCGATGCAGTCGTCCGCTCAGCTCACCTCGGTCGTCGAGGTCGATGTCACCCTCGTCGCCAACTACCGTGACCGCGTGAAGGCCGAGTTCCAGCAGAAGACGGGTCAGAAGCTCACCTTCCTGCCGTTCTTCGCACTGGCCGCGGCCGAGGCGCTCAAGGCGTACCCGATCATCAACGCGACGATCGACGGCGACACCATCGTCTACCCGGCGCAGGAGAACATCTCCATCGCCGTCGACACCGAGCGTGGGCTTCTCACCCCGGTGATCCGCGACGCCGGCGCACTCGACCTGGCCGGCCTCGCCGCCCAGATCGCCGACCTGGCGGCTCGCACGCGCGACAACAAGCTGAAGCCAGACGAGCTCGCCGGCGGCACGTTCACCCTCACGAACACCGGATCGCGTGGTGCCCTGTTCGACACGCCGATCGTGTTCCTGCCGCAGTCTGCCATCCTCGGCACGGGCATCGTGGCCAAGAAGCCCGTCGTCGTGACGAGCGGTGGCCTGGATGCGATCGCCATCCGATCGACCGTGTACCTGGCCCTCTCCTACGATCACCGCATCGTGGATGGCGCGGATGCCGCCCGCTTCCTCGTCGCGGTGAAGAACCGACTCGAGGGTGGCGACTTCGCCGGAAACCTCGGCATCTAGGCACCTTCTGATCGTGTGACAGACACGTCGCCCCCGGCCGACCGAAAGGCTAGCCGGGGGCGATGTCGCGTATCCGCCAGCCTGCGCTGCCTCGAACCAGCAGCAGCGAGGCCGGGGGTGCCCCGTCGGCGCCGACGATCCTGACCATCGCGGAGTCGCCCAGTCTCTGAACGAGCTCGGCGTGGTCGGCCGCCAATGGCACCGGCTTCCGCCGGTCCTGCTGGGCGGTGCGGATGAGGTTCTCGTCCGCCTCGATGGCCGCGGAGCCGGCCTGGTCCACCGAGTCGAGACACCGCACCGAGAGAGCCTCGATGCACGAGGCACGCGCGGCCACAAGCGCGATTGAGGCCGCCGCGGGGTCGTCCGATCCGATCGCCGCAGACTCACCGGCGCGCGGCGTTCTGGAGGGCTCGGCCGCGCGCCCGCTCATTGCCGGGCCGGCCGCGCCGGACGATTCGGCCACCGGCCCGGTGCTCGCCGTGCGGGCCGCCCCGGAGGGTGCGAGAAGGGCCACGGCCAGCACGAGTGCCACCAGGCCCGCGGCCCCGCCGACCCAGACCGAGCGACGAACCCCGGAGAGAGACTGTCGAAGCCGCTCTCGGAGGCGGTCTAACTCGATCGGCAAGGTGACCGGGCCCCGGGAGCCGGGAGCCTCGCCGATCGCGTTCACCGCCTCCCGTGCTCCCCCGCGGCGACCGGTGGATCCGCCGTTGTCGGACGGCGCCCGGCGACGTGGTGGTGGACCGAGACATCGAGGCCCGTCCGAACGCGACGTCCTCGGTGTCGAAATCGTGCTCGTGCTCGTGCTCGTGCCTCCCCGCGTCCAGCCGGGCTGGCAGGTGCGGGAGGCGGCGCTCGGGAGTGGCACCATCGAGGTCGAGCGGGAGCGCCGGGGCGAGGGCGAAGACCCGTTCGGCGAGTTGCCGCGGAAAGTCGTCGGCGTGCTCGACCCGATCGAAGGCGTCCAGCCAGTCGAGCAGGGCGGAGTGCGCCGGACGGCGCCCACCCGGCGCGGCCCGGGCGAGGACGGCGTGTACCAGCTCGACGAGCGCGTCCAGGTCGCGTGCCACCCGAGGGTCGTCCGAAAGCTGGGCCGGGGTCAGGCTCCTCCCGCGCGACTCCGCGGGCAGTGGGCCGATGAGCTGCGCGCCTCCGAATCCCGCCAGGACCGGGGCGCCCACGTGGTCGAGCAGCACCGACGAGAGTCGCACGTCCCCGTGGGCCACCCCCAGCCGATGCAGCTCCCCCACCGCCTCGGCCACCGGCACGAGGGCCGTCACGGCCTCGCCCTCGGCGATCTCCGCGCGCTCGGCGAGCACCCGACCGAGGCTGGCCGCCCCGAGGCGCGGGAGAATCAGGCACGGCCTGCCGTCGTCCACGATCGCGAGGTCCCTCAGCTCGAGCACGTGGCGCGCCGAGACTCGAGCGAGAGCCTCGATCTCGGTGTCGATGCTTGCCAGCGAGGTGGTGGCCCGGTAGAGCTTGATCGCCGCCGTGCGGTCGGGGCGCGGCACGGCATCCGACCCCGCGTGCCCGAGGAACACCTCGGCGCGCACGCCCTCACCGAGCTTGCGTACGAGCCGATAGCCGCCGACGGATTCCACGCCGCAATGATGATCGCGCGAGCCCGGCGGAAGGGGCGGTGGCTCCCACGATGTGGACCGCGGGGGGAGGAAGGCGGCGGGAGAGGAGCGGTGCCCGAACGCGGGTTAGGCTTGTGGCGTGATCGACTATGTCGTCGCGGGGCTAAGCGCCAACTCCGTGCCGTACTTGGAAGCCCTCGAGCTTCAACGCGCAACCCATCGTTCCGTCGTCGACGGGACATCCCCAGACACGGTCATCTTCCTGGAGCATCCGTCGGTCTACACGGCCGGCAAGCGCACCGAGGACTCCGAGCGGCCGTCCGACGGCACACCGGTGATCGACGTGGACCGGGGAGGCAAGATCACCTGGCACGGGCCGGGACAGCTCGTCGGGTATCCCATCCTCCGGCTGCCCAACCCGATCGACGTCGTCGGCTATGTGCGTCGCCTCGAGGCCATGCTCATCGACGTCCTGGCCGAGCTCGGTGTCGAGTCCGGCCGGGTCGAGGGACGCTCCGGGGTCTGGATCGACGGCAACGACAAGATCGCCGCGATCGGCATCCGGGTCGCCGAGGGCGTGACCATGCACGGCTTCTCGCTCAACTGCAGCAACGACTTCACCGCCTACGAATCGATAGTCGCCTGCGGCCTCGCCGACGCCGGCGTCACCTCGATCTCCCGCGTCCTCGGTCGCCGGGTCGACCCCGCCGACGTCGTTCCGCTCGTCCAGCGGCACTTCTCCACCGTGGCCGGAGTCACCGCGTGAGCGCGCCGACCGAGGGTCGCAAGCTTCTGCGCCTCGAGGTGCGAAACGCCGAGACCCCGATCGAGCGCAAGCCGGAGTGGATCAAGACCCGCGCCAGGATGGGCCCGGAATACCTGCAGCTCCAGCAGCTGGTGAAGAGCGAGAACCTGCACACCGTGTGCCAGGAGGCCGGCTGCCCCAACATCTTCGAGTGCTGGGAAGACCGTGAGGCCACCTTCCTGATCGGCGGCTCGCAGTGCACCCGTCGCTGCGACTTCTGCCAGATCGACACCGGGAAGCCGGCCGACTACGACACCGACGAGCCGCGACGCGTCGCCGAGTCGGTAGTCGCGATGAACCTCCGGTACGCCACCGTCACGGGAGTGGCCCGGGATGACCTGCCGGACGAGGGCGCGTGGCTGCACGCCGAGACCGTGCGCCAGATCCACGCCCAATCCCCGGGAACGGGGGTCGAGATCCTCGCGACCGACTTCTCCGGCAACCCCGACCTGCTCGGCGAGGTGTTCTCCTCCCGCCCCGAGGTCTTCGCGCACAACGTGGAGACGGTGCCCAGGATCTTCAAGCGGATCCGCCCGGCGTTCCGCTATGAGCGATCGCTCGACGTGCTCACCCAGGGTCGCGCGGCCGGCCTCATCACCAAGTCCAACCTCATTCTCGGCATGGGCGAGGAGCGCGCCGAGGTCAGCCAGGCGCTTCAGGACCTTCACGACGCCGGCACCGACATCATCACCATCACCCAGTACCTGCGGCCATCGCCCCGCCATCTGCCGGTCGCCCGCTGGGTGAGACCGGAGGAATTCGTGGAGATGAAGGAGGAGGCCGAGGCCATCGGATTCCTGGGGGTGCTCGCCGGACCGCTCGTGCGCTCGTCCTACCGCGCCGGCCGCCTGTGGGCCCAGTCGATGCACAGCAAGGGCCGCGAGGTGCCGGAGCAGCTGCGCCACCTTTCCGATGCGTCCCTTGGCTTTGCTCAGGCCGTATCCTAGGAACATGGCACGCACGAAAGACACCGCTCCCAAGCCGGCGAAAGAACCCGGCCGCCTGAAGCAGATGTACCAGGTCTTCCAGATGACCAGACGGTACGACTCGAACGCGGTCTGGTGGATGGCCCTCGCCGTGCTCGCGCCGATCCTCGTCGGAATCGTGGCCGGCTTCATCCTCTCCCCCGACTCCCCGTTCGGTTTCGTGCTGTGGATCGTCGCCGGGGTGCTCGGCGGCGTGCTGCTCTTCCTGATCGTGCTGGGCCGTCGCGCCGAGAAGGCCGCCTACTCCCAGATCGAGGGCCAGCCCGGGGCCGTCGGCGCGGTGCTGAAGAGTTCGCTGCGTCGAGGCTAGACCGCGAGCGAAATGCCGGTCGCGGTGAGCCCGAAGACCCAGGATGCCGTCTATCGAGCCGTCGGCAACGGCGGGGTGGTGCTCATCGGGGAGGGCCCGAAGTCGCGCACCCAGAAGATGCTCGACGAGGAACGGCGCCGCGTCACGCGCATCCTGCCGAACGTGGCCGTCAACTTCCTGCACGTCGGCCCCGACGAGGACGCGGTGCCGCTGCACAAGCTCGCGGGTCGGATGGCCAAGTTCAAGCGAACGCTCAACAAGGCCGAGATCTACGCCGTGAGCAACCGGCTGAGCTCGCTCGGCAAGAACCAGCTTCCGATCCCCAAGGGCGTCGACCCCATGCGCGCCAGGGCGCCCCGCCCGCGCTAACCCCTCCAACGGCTCGTCGGCCAGCGGAGACTAGCGTCGCACGAGCACCGTTCCGGCGAGTCGGTCGTGGAATCCGCGCTGGTCGCGGTCCCAGATGAGCGCGGGAATGCCGATGCACAGCAAGACCGTGCGCACCGCCGGCCTCCACACCCCGATCCAGCCCGGCACCAGCGGAACCAGCCGCATCCCCAGCAGGAGGTGTCCGACGCTGCCGCCGAGCAGCGCGAGGAATACGATCTGCAGAATCGCGAAGATCGCCAGGATCGTGAAGGGATCGGGCGAGGTCCCAGCCGTGGGGAAGAACACCCACGCCAGCAGGTAGGCGAGCCCCCAGTCGATCACCAGGGCGGCGAGCCGTCGGCCGAACCGCGCGACAGATCTCGGGCCAGAGGCCGGGAGACCGAGGCGCCGTCCAGGCCAGTCCCCCGCGTCCCGTTCGGTGCTCCTCGAATCGGGCGGAAGGGGGGATGCCATGGTTTAATCCTACGGCCAGCGCCGAGCCGTAACATGCCGGAAACAATAGCGACACCATGGCGAAACTCCGTCGGCCTAGCCTCGCAATGGCTGTATTTGCCGCCGACCCGTACCAAGCTCATTGGAGTCCTTCACATGTTCAGTGATTCTTCAGAAGTGCTCAAGTTCATCAAGGACACTGACGTCAAGTTCCTTGATCTTCGTTTCACCGACCTCCCCGGTGTGCAGCAGCATTTCAATATCCCCGCCTCGACCGTCGATGAGGAGTTCTTCTCGGTCGGTCAGATGTTCGACGGATCGTCCATTCGTGGATTCGCCTCCATCCACGAATCCGACATGCAGCTCATCCCCGACGTGACCACCGCTTACATCGACCCGTTCCGTGTCGAGCGCACGCTGATCATGGTCTTCGACATCTACAACCCGCGCAACGGCGAGATCTACGGCCGCGACCCGCGCCAGGTCGCCAAGAAGGCCGAGAAGTACCTCGCCTCCACGGGCATCGCCGACACCGCGTTCTTCGCCCCCGAGGCCGAGTTCTATGTCTTCGACGACGTGCGCTACGAGGTGAAGCAGAACGGCTCGTTCTGGAAGGTCGACTCCGACGAGGGCGCCTGGAACTCCGGCCGCGAGGAAGACGGCGGAAACCTCGCCAACAAGACGCCGTACAAGGGCGGCTACTTCCCGGTGAGCCCGATCGACAAGCAGGCCGACCTGCGCGACGACATGAGCCTCAAGCTCATCGACGCCGGCCTCATCCTCGAGCGCGCCCACCACGAGGTCGGCACCGGCGGCCAGGCGGAGATCAACTACCGCTTCAACACCATGGTGAACGCGGCGGACGACCTGCTCAAGTTCAAATACATCATCAAGAACACCGCTGAACAGTGGGGCAAGACCGCGACCTTCATGCCGAAGCCGCTCTTCGGCGACAACGGATCGGGCATGCACACCCACCAGTCCCTCTGGAACGACGGCGTGCCGCTGTTCTACGACGAGAAGGGCTATGGCGGGCTCAGCGACATCGCGCGCTGGTACATCGGCGGACTGCTCAAGCACGCTCCCGCGGTGCTCGCATTCACGAACCCGACCCTCAACTCGTACCGTCGACTGATCCCCGGCTTCGAGGCCCCGGTCAACCTGGTCTACTCGGCCGGCAACCGGTCCGCGTCGATCCGCATCCCGATCACGGGAACCAACCCCAAGGCCAAGCGCATCGAGTTCCGCGCGCCGGACGCCTCGGGAAACCCGTACCTCGCCTTCGCGGCGCAGCTCATGGCCGGACTCGACGGAATCAAGAACCGCATCGAGCCGCACGAGCCGGTCGACAAGGACCTGTACGAGCTGCCCCCCGAGGAGGCGAAGAACATTCCGCAGGTTCCCGCCTCGCTCGAAGAGGCCCTGCGCGCCCTCGAGGCGGACCACGACTTCCTCACCGCAGGAAACGTGTTCACGCCCGACCTGATCCAGACCTGGATCTCGTACAAGCGCGACAAGGAGATCATCCCGGCCGCCCAGCGCCCCACCCCGTTCGAATACGAGCTGTACTACAGCGTGTAGCCATTCGGCGCAGACGCGGGCCGCATCCCCTCGGGGGTGCGGCCCTTCGTCGTTCGCCCGGCTAGGGTTGGGGCGATGAGAGCTCCCCTGGGCCGCCGGCTCCTCGCCGTGCTGATCGACTACGCGATCATCCTGGGCTGGGTGGCGATCCTGTTGGGCGGCACCCTCGCCATCGACTTCGTCGCGTTCGGCGGTGTGGTGAACCTCTTCGACACGATCGGCATCGGCGGGAGCGAGGCGGTGGCCTTCGCCAGCCTCACGCTCCCCGTGGGCATCTACCTCTGGGCGACCGAGGCCGGCGGTCGGCACGCCACGGTGGGCAAACGCGCGATGGGCCTGCGCGTGCTCAAAGCCGACGGGTCGTCACCCTCCGCGGCCGCGGTGTTGCTGCGCACTATCGTGAAGCTGTTGCCGTGGGAATTCGCGCACTTCGTCGTCTTCCAGGTGACGTACTACGCGCTGTACCTCGGGCGACCGGACTCCGCACCCCCCTGGGTCTCCGCCGGTCTCGTCGCTGCCAACCTGATCCCTCTGGTCTTTGTCGGCTGTGTCGCTCTCACCCCGTCACGGCGCGGTCCCCACGACTTCGCCGCCGGCACAGTGGTGGGCTGGAGTCCTCCCAGGGGAGGGCCCCAGCCCACTGAACCGCTCGGTGGTTAGGCTCCGACGAGCGAGCCCGAGTTGCGGAACACGAGGGGCGCCGGGTAGCCCAACAGCGGCGCCGGCGAGGTGCCGAGACCGGTGAGCTGCCATCCGGCCGAGCGCCAGGCGTGGGCATCGAGGCAGTTGCGTGCGTCGATGATCACCGGGGACGCCACCAGCTCGATGAGAGCACTGGGGTCGCTTGCCGAGAACTCCTCCCACTCGGTGAGCACGAGGAGGGCGTCGGAGTTGGTCGCGGCCTCTTCGATCGAGTCGGCGTAGATGAGGGTCGGGAACATCTTCTGCGCCGTCTCCTTGGCCTCGGGGTCGAACACCACGACCTGTGCGCCACGCAGGTGCAGTGCCGCCGCCACGTTGAGGGCCGGCGAGTCGCGCACGTCGTCGGTGAGCGGCTTGAAGGCCGCGCCGAGAACGCCGATCCGACGGTTGAGCACCGATCCGCCGCAGGCCTCGATCGCCATGTCGATCACGCGCTGGCGCTGGGACATGTTGATCTCGTCGACCTGCTGGAGCAGGGACGCCGCCTTCATCGCCCCAAGCTCGCTCGAGCGGTGGATAAGGGCCCGGATGTCCTTGGGAAGGCAGCCGCCGCCGAAACCGAGGCCGGCGTTGAGAAACTGGCGACCGATCCGCACGTCGTGACCGAGGGCGTCGGCCAGCGTGTTGACGTCCGCACCGGCGGCCTCGCACACCTCCGCGATCGCGTTGATGAACGAGATCTTCGTCGCGAGGAACGCGTTGGCGCTCACCTTGACGAGCTCGGCGGTGGGCAGGTCGCACACGATCACCGGGGTGCCGGTGGCGATCGGAATCGCGTAGACATCCCGCATGATGGCCTCGGACCAGTCCGAGGTGCCGCCGAGCACTATGCGGTCCGGCGTGAGCGTGTCGGCCACGGCCTTGCCCTCGCGAAGGAACTCGGGGTTCCAGACGATCTCGGTGGAAATGCCCGCCGGCACGAGTTCGAGAATCATCTCGCGCAGCGCCTGGCCGGTGCCGACCGGCACCGTTGACTTTCCGACGATGAGCCCGTCGTGAGTGAGATTCTTGGCGACCTGACGGGTTGCCTCCTGCACGTAGGCGAGGTTGGCCGCGTTGCTGCCGCGCTGCTGGGGCGTTCCCACGCAGATGAAGTGCACGTGGGAGAGGGCCGTGGCCTCGGCGATGTCGGTCGTGAAGCGCAGTCGGCCGCTCTGCACGTGCTTGAGGATGAGCTCGGGAAGCCCTGGTTCGAAGAACGGCACGCGTCCCTCGCTCAGTGCCTTGGCCTTTGCCGGGTCGTTGTCGACCCCGATGACCTCGAAACCCATCTCGGCCATGGCCGCCGCGTGGGTTGCGCCGAGGTATCCGGTACCCACGACGCTGATGCGAGGGGCGCCTGCCGGCAGTTCTGACGTGATCATCTGGTCTTCTGTGTTCTTGGTCAAAATGTCCTCCTGATCGTGGTTACGGTCGCTGTGCTGGTTAGTCACTGGGCTGGCTTGAGTATGAAGTTGTCACCGGCGCCGGCGAGTCCGGTAGAGAATGCCGCGAGGCTCTCCGGCCGTGATTCGATTCGCCAGTCGTTGGTCGCGAGCTCACCTTCCGTGTACGTCGTCACTGCGAGGTTGAACCAGGAGAAGCCGATGATGTCCTTGTTCTCCGGCTTGGCGAGGGCCGCGAATAGGCTGTTGATCCAGGCGACCTTGTGGCCGCCCGTCTCGGAGGCCCCGATCTCCGCGAGGAGGATCGGCTTGCTCGTGACCCGCCTCAGCTCCTTCAGGCTCGCGCCGAAGGTGTAGTCGAAGGTGAAGTTGTTCTCGGGCTTGTAGGCCGGCCGCAGGTAGCCGGAGAGGCCCACGACATCCACGTACTTGTCGCCAGGGTAGAGGCCGTCGAGGTACGCCGACGCCTTGTGGGCTGCCGGCAGGTTGTTCACGATGTTGGGAGCCCAGACCCAGACGACGAGGCTGTTGGCGCCCTCCTGCTCGAAGATGTCATGCACGTGTTGCCACATCTTCACGTAGTCGCCGGGGCGATTGCCGTTGATGGCGGTGCCCTTTCCGTTATCTTCCGCCCAGGGGTACCAGGAGCCATTCATCTCGTGGTCGAGGCGGATGCCGAGCGGGAGACCGGAGGCCACGATGTCCTTCGCGTACTGGTGGAGGTAGGCGTCGAAGTCACCGGGCACACCAGCGGCGGGGTCCCCGATGATCTTGGGCAGGGAGTACGCCGGTGCTTCGATCTGGTTGTTCGCCGCTCCGATCGGACGCGACTCCCACGTGAGCACCGGAAGGGTGTTGCGTTGCCAGGCCGCCTTGACGACATCCCCTCGGAAGTTCTGGTCCCAGCCGCCGAAGTAGCCGACGGCGTTGGGCTGGCTGCCGATCTTGACGCCCACCCCGTTGAACGAGGCCCAGTTGAACGGCGCCTGGTCGGTGAACAGTCCGAAGTAGCGCGAGGTCGGCGCCATGATCTGCGCCTTGGTGGGCACGCTCAGGGCGGCCGTCACCGCCGCGGGCTTCGACGTGGGCTTCGATGTGGGCTTCCTGGCCGGTGCCTTGACGGCCACCGATGCGGTCTGCGCGGCGTCGAGCGCTCCCTGCGCCGACCACAGCTGCTGCTGGATGGTGGCGAGCTGCGCCTTCGAGGCGGAGAGGCCGAGCTTGCTGTTGGTGAGCTGCTTCTGCAGGGCGATGACCTGGCTCAGCAGCGCATTTCGCTCGGCCAGCACCTTGTCTTGCTGGATCTGCTCCTTGGAGACCGCCGCGACGGCCTCGTTGATCGGGTTTGCCGGTGAAGTCCACACGATGACACTCGTCGTGAGGAGGCCGAGCACGAGCACCGACGCGCCGACGGCGGTCCAGCGTGCCCGGGTGCTGGTGACTGACCACCAGGATCCTGTGCGCCTAATTAGTGACAATGAAATACGCCTCCAAAGCGAATATGGCGATGCCGATGACGTAGGGCCAGGCGGCCTTCGGGTTGAGACGTCGACGACTCGGAATGGGCTTGCTGATCACGACGGTCTGCGCGGCACGCCGCGGAGACGCCTCGAGAACTGCAGAAGTGTGGTGGGACGAGGTGCGAGGTTCGAAGTCGAGCGCGGCGAGTTCGTCGTCGAGAGTGAGGCCCTCGCTCTCGGAGCTGGCCGACAACCCGCCAACGAGGCTGTCGTTGGACGCACCCCCGCCGTACGCTCCGGCCCGGGTACCCCAGCCGCTGGCATGCCCCATGCGGAAGAACCCGATGAGCCGAACGGGCATGAGGAACGCCGTCGAGACGATGATGAAGACGGGGAGCCGGAAGAAGTCGCTTGGCTTCTCGGAGAGGTGCCTGATCTGCCGGATGGCCATGCTGAGCACCGACGAGATCACCATGAGACCGATGACGAGGGCGATGCCGCCCTGCCAGCCGTATTCCTTGAGGATCCCCTCGTAGAAGTTGTAGCCCTGTCCGGTGAAGCTGCGGTAGACCCAGCCACCGATGACGCCGGCGAGCAGGAAGGGAAGCACGATGTCCATGACGAAGAAGAGCGCGAGCACCGGCGCGTGGCCGAGCATCCAGGGCAGCATCCGCAGGGTGTTGTACTGGCTCCCGCGCGCCCAACGCAGCTGCTGCTTGAACAGCTTCTTGATCTGGAGCGGGGCATCCGTGTAGACCAGCGACGTGTACTGGTACACCGTGCGGTAGCCCTCTTTGAGCGTGAGGTTCGTGAGGGTCCTGTCGTCGCTGACCTCGAGGAACACGCCCATGTAGCGCTCGGTCATGAAGCGCTCCATGACCTTGACCATGATCGAGCGGCGGAAGGCGATGGTGCGTCCCGGAAGGCAGCCGACCTGGCCGAGCACGCTCTGAGCCGGCATCGAGTACAGGGCTCGGGAGTTCTCCAGCCAGTCGGCCCAGCGGGTGATCCAGCTGCGCTCCGGCTCGAGGATGCGCTGGCGCGTCGTGACGCCACCGACCGACTCCTCGGCGAACGGCTTGAGCAGTTCGGGGAGGGTGTTTTCGGTCCACACGGTGTCGGAGTCGACAAGCACGGTGATGTCGCCGGTGGAGAGCTCGGTGCCGATCATCACGGCGTTGCGCTTGCCGGGGATGGGCGTGTGCACCCACCGCACCAGGGGCGCGAACTCCTCGCAGACGCCCTGAAGGGGCAGGTTCACGGCGCCGTTGATGACGACGATGATCTCGCCGGGCTTCTGCTCGACCATGCGGCCGAGCACGTCGCGGAACAGGTCGAGGGGCTCGTCGAGCACGGGCACAATGACGCTCGTCGTGCCCGTGAACGTGCCGGTGAATGGCTTGTAGCGGCTCGAGATGATGAGTTTGATGAGCCACAACGCCCAGATGAGCGCCGAGTACACGGCGAACATGTACACCTCGAGGTGGCCCTCGAGCATGTGGCGGATTTGAAGGATGAAGATAAACACGGTTCCCCAATCTGCGGCTGGTAATTGACTTCCGCAACACTGAGGAACTGATCGTTTTTCTTCGGGGTACCTGATTATTGGCATGCCCGCAGAGCAGATGCAAGCGGGGTAGACAGCTCTGACGACGCCCCCGTCTGATCCGGGCGCAACCTTCGAAAATTTGAGCAGTCACATGTCGGCAATTAGGCCCACCACGGTCGTGGCCTCCTAAATGCCGACCCGAGTTGCGATACCGCCCGACTAATAAACATCGATTCGTGACATAACTGATTTCGGGAAAACTGCTGTTCAGGGTCGAGTTGGGTGACACCAGTCCTCGGGCGGACGCCCGGGACGTGAGGGTGGGGATCGCCGCCGGTCGGCACCCGACTGTCCCCTGATGCCGAGAGGGCCTCACCCAAACGGGGTACAGATTTGACCCGAACGGGGTACTTGACAAAACTCGTCGAAATTCGTCAAACGTTTACGAGCCAGAAACATCACCACGAGTCAAAGACGCGAACGCCGGTCGCAGGCGAGGAACTCACAATCGGCATCGCGAGCACTCTCGGGGACGGGTCGGCCGTGCAGAAAAAGTGACTAAATCCCCCACAGAGGGGCTTGCCCCGCTGCTAAATTGTGGCCGTCGTGGAGGTCCCTCCGCTGGCACGCAACTGCAGTAACTACCGAAGGAAGGGTCATCATGGAATTTTGGAATAATCTGTGGAACGTCATCTGGATCTTCTTCTGGACGTTCGCCTTCATCGCGTACCTCTTCGCCATCTTCTCCGTCGTTGGCGACCTGTTTCGCGACCACACCCTCAGCGGCGGCTACAAGGCGCTGTGGCTGATCTTCCTGATCTTCGTGCCGTTCCTCACGGTGCTCGCCTACCTCATCTTCCGGGGGGGCGGGATGGCGGAACGCCAGGCCAGGAGCGCAGCGAGGGCCCAGGACGCCACGGAGTCCTACATCAAGTCGGTAGCCGGCCAGAGCCCGGCAGACGAGATCGCCAAGGCCAAGGCGCTGCTCGACGCCGGCACCATCACGCAGGCCGAGTTCGACTCCCTCAAGGCGGGCGCCCTCACGTAGGCGTCGCGTCGTCACCCGGGACCCGGCTAGCCGGTGGTGGGCTCCTGGCGCGTCTCCAGACCGTAGAAGCGCCGTTCGAAGACCGCCCGTGCCAGCCGGGTCACCCGGAGGTAGTCCTCCTCGAGCGCCGACGCCGAACCCGGTGGATACTCGAGCAGGCGTGCGACACCGTCGAGTTGCCTGCGATCGGTGGGGAGGACGTCTGCCGTGCGCGCCGTCCAAAGCGTCATCGCGGAGCGAACCCTGGACGCGAGCACCCAGGCCTCCCGAAGCTTCTCCGCCTCGGCGTCGGTGAGGAAGCCGTTGTGGCGTGCGACGTCGAGGGCGTCGAGGGTGGAGGTGGTGCGGAGCCCGGGGATGCGCGCGCCATGCTGGAGCTGGATCAGCTGCACGAACCATTCGACGTCGCTCAATGATCCCCGGCCGAGCTTGAGGTGGCGAGCGGGGTCTGCCGCCTGCGGCAGTCGCTCGGACTCGACTCTCGCCTTGATGCGCTTGACCTCGCGCACGTCCTTGTCCGCAATGCTCGTCGGAAATCGCACCTCGTCGGCGAGGGCCTCGAAGTCGTCCATCAGGGCGACATCGCCCACGGCGGCCCTCGCCCTCAACAGGGCCTGCGCCTCCCAAGTGAGGGACCACCGCTCGTAGTATGCGCGGTAGCTCGCGAGCGAACGCACGACCGCACCGTTTTTTCCCTCCGGCCGAAGATCGAGGTCGAGGTCGAGGGGAAGCCGCAGGTCTTCGGTCTGCCTCGCCAGATCCGCCACGATCGCCTCGGCGGTCGCCTGTGCCTCGGCGTCGGTCGCCGTCGTCGCTCGGTAAACGTACATCACGTCCGCATCAGAGCCGAAACCGAGCTCCTGTCCGCCATAGCGGCCCATCGCGATGATGGCGAACTCGATGCCGTCGTGCGGGGCGCGAATCGCGGAGAGGACGCCGGTGAGCAGGGCGGTGGTGACGTCAGCGAGGGCGCGCCCGAGCTGCTCGACGCGCACGTGGCCGAGGATGGCTCCGATAGCGAGGCGCAGCACCTCGCGTCGTCGTGCGGTGCGCAAGGCGAGGGCCGCGGAGGCGAGATCATCGTGACGCGCGAGGGTCGCCACGGTCTCCTCGATCAGGGCGGCCGCGGTGCGCGGCCGCAGCTCCTCCTCGTGGTCGAACCACGCGGCGGCCTCGGGGATGCGCTCGAGCAGCACCCCGACGAAGCGCGAACTCGACAGCACGTTCGTCAGGCGCTTTGCGGCGCCGGACGAATCCCGCAGCATCCGCAGGAACCAGTACGACTCCCCCAGGTCGTCGCTCAGACGGCGGAAGGCGAGAAGGCCGTAGTCGGGGTCCGCGCCGTCCGCGAACCACTGGAGCATGACCGGGAGCAGGTGTCGCTGGATCGAGGCGCGCCGCGAGACCCCCCCGGTGAGGGCGGCGATGTGGGCGAGCGCCCCCTTCGGGTCGGTGAATCCGATCGCCGCGAGTCGGTCGGTTGCCTGCTGGCTGGTGAGGGCGAAGTCGCCCTCCCGGAGCCCCGCGACGGCCGAGAGGAGCGGCCGGTAGAACAGCCGCTCGTGCAGGCTGCGAACCGCGTGCTTGACCCGCGTCCACTGCTCGGTGAGTTCGGCGGCGCTCGTCGCCCGCCCGGTGGCCCTGGCGAGGATGCGCAGCGACTCCCGGTCGCTCGGCATGAGATGGGTGCGCCTCAGCTGCGCGAGTTGAAGGCGGTGCTCGAGCAGTCGGAGGAATCGGTAGTCCCTGGCGAACTCGGCAGACTCCACCCGGCCGATGTAGCCCTGTTCGGCGAGGGCGGCCAGCGCGGGAAGGGTGGCCCGCTGGCGCACCCGATCGTCCGTCTGGCCGTGCACCAGCTGGAGGAGCTGGATGGTGAACTCCACATCGCGGAGCCCGCCCGGTCCGAGCTTGAGCTGGAAGTCGAGCTCGTCACTCGGGATGTTCTCGGTGACGCGCTCGCGCATCCGCTGCACGCCCTCCACGAAGTTCTCGCGGGACGCGCTGGTCCACACCTTCGGGGCGACCCGCTCCACGTAGCGCTCTCCGAGCTCGAGGTCGCCGGCCAGGGGCCTCGCCTTGAGCAGGGCCTGGAACTCCCAGCTCTTCGCCCACCGGTCGTAGTACGCGACGTGCGACTCGAGGCTGCGCACGAGGGCGCCGTCCTTGCCCTCCGGCCGCAGGTTGGCGTCCACCTCCCAGAGTCTCGGCTCCCTGGCGAAGTCGTGGATGCCGCGCATGGTCCCCATGGCGATCCGGGTGCCGATCTCCACGGCGCGGTCATCCGAGACTCCGTCGCCCTCGACGACGAAGATCACGTCGACGTCGCTCACGTAGTTGAGTTCGCGCGCTCCCGCCTTGCCCATGCCGATGATGGCCAGGCGAGTGGCCGCCACCTGGTCGGCGGGGAAGGTCGAGTGGCCCCTCGCGACCACGAGGGACGCGTCGAGCGCGGCAGCGGCCAGGTCCGCGAGGGCGGCCGCCACCGTGTCGAGGGCTCCGAGCGGGTCGGCCTGGGCGAGGTCGTAGGCGGTGAGCGTGCTCAGATGGCGGCGATAGCGGGCCCGGAGCGCGTTCCAGGCGGCCTCCTCGGGCTCCGCGTCCAGACCCGCCACGGCCTCGAGGAGCTCCGCGCGGTACTCGTCCACCGTCGGCGGCCGCTCGAGCGGCTCCGCGAGGGCAGTGAGCTCGTTCGGATGCCGGCGGAAGAATTCCGCGAGCCCCGATGACGCCCCGAGAACACGCACCAGGCGGTGCGCGCTGTCCTCCCTGGCGAGCAGGGCGCCGACCTCGGTCGGCGACTGCCGCATCAGCTCCATGAGCGCGCTCAGGGCCTGGTCAGGGTTCGCGGCGTCGGCGAAGAAAGCCACGAGACCGGCGGTCTGGTGAGTCTGCCCCAGCTCGGCCAACTGCGAGGCCGCCTCGTCCAGCTCGGCGAATCCGAGCCTCGCGAGATCGGTCAGGGTGGTGAGTTCGCGCGCCATCGAACTGTCCTTCGCCGGGTTACAGCATCTCCAGGTTGCTCTTCAGCTCGTACGGCGTCACCTGGGCGCGGTACTCGCGCCACTCCTGGCGCTTGTTGAGCAGCACGAAGTTGAAGACCTGCTCGCCGAGTGTCTCGGCGACGAGCTCGGAATCCTCCATCAGCGACACCGCGTGGTCGAGGCTCGCCGGCAGCTGGTTGTAGCCGAGCGCCCTGCGCTCCGCATCCGACAGTTCCCAGACGTTGTCCTCGGCCTCCGGGGGGAGCTCGTAGCCCTCCTCGATTCCCTTGAGTCCGGCCGCCAGGAGCAGCGAGAACGCGAGGTACGGGTTGGCGGCCGAGTCGATCGCCCGGTACTCGACCCGAGCGCTCTGCCCCTTGTTCGGCTTGTAGAGCGGCACCCGCACGAGGGCGGAGCGGTTGTTGTGGCCCCAGGTGACGAAACTCGGCGCCTCGCCGAGCTTGTTCTGCGATGCCCCACCCCAAAGCCGCTTGTACGAGTTGACGAACTGGTTGGTGACTGCGGTGATCTCCGGGGCGTGCTTGAGAAGACCGGCGATGAACTGGCGGCCGATCTTGGAGAGCTGGTACTGCCCGCCGGCGTCGAAGAAGGCGTTGGAGTCACCCTCGAACAGCGACATGTGGGTGTGCATCCCCGACCCGGGCTCGCCGGACAGCGGCTTCGGCATGAAGGTCGCGTAGACCCCCTGCTCGATCGCCACCTCCTTGATCACCGTGCGGAAGGTCATGATGTTGTCCGCCGTGGTGAGCGCATCCGCGTAGCGCAGGTCGATCTCGTTCTGGCCGGGGCCGGCCTCGTGGTGGCTAAACTCCACCGAGATGCCCAGGTCCTCGAGCATGCGCACGGAGCGCCGGCGGAAGTCGTGGGCGGTGCCGCCTGGCACGTTGTCGAAGTAGCCGGCCTGGTCGACCGGCTCGGGCCCGTCCGTGCCGAATTTGGAGCTCTTGAGCAGGTAGAACTCCACCTCGGGGTGCGTGTAGAAGGTGAAGCCGCGATCGGCCGCCGTCGCGAGGGTGCGCTTGAGCACGTTGCGCGGGTCGGCCACCGCCGGCTGGCCGTCGGGGGTCGTGATGTCGCAGAACATCCTGGCCGTCGGGTCGATCTCTCCGCGCCAGGGCAGGATCTGGAAGGTCGCGGGGTCTGGATGGGCCAGCACGTCTGCCTCATAGGAGCGCGTGAGGCCCTCGATGGCCGAGCCGTCGAATCCGAGGCCCTCGGCGAACGCGCCCTCCACCTCGGCGGGGGCGATCGCGACGGACTTGAGGGTGCCGACGACATCCGTGAACCAGAGGCGGATGAACTTGACTCCGCGTTCCTCGATCGTGCGAAGAACGAAGTCACGCTGCTTGTCCATTTGCTCCTCTACCCTGCCGACTCTGGGGCGTCATCCCCGGCTATTAGGCTAGTGGCTATGCCCCGACTCCGCTTGGCGCTCGGCCAAACCAACCCCATGGTCGGCGACCTGGCGGCAAACTCGCAGCAGATTTTCGAGGCGGCCCGGCGCGCCTCCCGGCAGGGCGCGGACCTGCTCGCCGTCGGTGAGATGGCGCTCAGCGGCTATCCGATCGAAGACCTCGCCTCGCGGCCCAGCTTCCTGCTGGCGGCGCACGAGGCTGTCGACCACCTGGCCAAGCGACTGCAGGATGCGGGGCTCGGCGACCTCATCGTTGTCGTCGGGCATCCGGACGGCCCGTTCGAGCCGCGCCCGATCGGCACGAGCAATGCGCCGACCGCCATCGCCCAAAACCGGGCGAGCGTGCTGCAGCACGGGCATGTCAAGGCCCGCTACGCCAAGCACCACCTGCCCAACTATTCGGTGTTCGACGAGTACCGCAACTTCATCCCGGGCGACGAGCTTCTCGTGCTGCGGATCAAGGGGGCGGATGTCGCAGTCATCATCTGCGAGGACCTCTGGCGGGACGGCGGGCCGCTCGCCAGGGTGCTCGAGGCGGACGCCGGGCTACTGCTCGTGATCAACGCGTCACCGTTCGAGCGCGACAAGGACGACGAGCGGCTGCCGCTCGTCACCCGGCGCGCGCTCGAGACCGACACCACCGTCGCGTACGTCAACATCGTCGGGGGCCAGGACGACCTCGTGTTCGACGGCGACAGCGTCGTCGTCGACGGCACGGGCGGCATCCTCGCCCGGGCGCCCCAGTTCGCCGAGCACCTGCTCGTGGTCGACGTCGAGATCGCGGAGGCGACCGCGGTCGCCCTGCCAGACAACGTGCGCCGGGTAGAGCTCGAGGCGGCGCCCGTCGCCGGCCCGGCTCCGGCCGCGGACATCGCCGTGCCGCCCGACGACCGCGCACAGCTCTGGAACGCCCTCGTGCTCGGGCTGCGCGACTATGTCCTGAAGAACCGGTTCCCCTCGGTGATCCTCGGCCTGTCCGGCGGAATCGACTCGGCGGTCTGCGCCGCCATCGCCGCCGACGCGATCGGGGCCCACCGCGTCTGGGGCGTGAGCATGCCGAGCCGCTACAGCTCGGATCACTCGCGCTCCGACGCCGACGACCTCGCAGACAACATCGGCCTGAACTATTCCGTCGAGCCGATCGCCGACCTTGTGCTGCCGATCGAAACCCAGCTGAGGCTCACCGGCACCGCGGCGGAGAACGTGCAGGCCCGCATCCGGGCAATCATCCTCATGGGCCTCTCCAACCTCGACGGCCACCTCGTGCTCACCACCGGAAACAAGACCGAACTCTCGGTGGGCTATTCCACGATCTACGGTGACTCGGCGGGCGGCTTCGCGCCGATCAAGGACGTGCCGAAGCTCCTCGTCTGGGAGCTCGCCCGCTGGCGCAACGCCGTGGCCGTCGCGAGAGGCGAGGTTCCGCCCATCCCGCAGAGTTCGATCAGCAAGCCACCGAGTGCCGAACTGCGCCCCGACCAGACCGACCAGGACTCCCTGCCGCCGTACGAGATGCTGGACGGCATCCTCGACGCGTGCATCACCCGTGCCCTCGGCCGGGAAGATGTGATCGCCCTCGGCTTCGATGAGGACACCGTCGACATCGTGACGACGCTCGTCGACCGCTCGGAGTGGAAGAGGCGACAGGGCGCGATCGGCCCGAAGATCAGCGGCATGGCCTTCGGCCGCGACCGCCGACTGCCCATCACCTACCGGCCGAGCACACCCTGATGCCCCGACCGCACGATCCCCACGACTAAGGTGGCTCCCATGACCGACCCCAGCGCAGCAGCGACGCAAGCGAACCTCAAGCGCGTGCGCACCAGGCACTTCCAGAACGCCAAGGAGACCGGGGTGAAGATCACCGGCCTCACGAGTTACGACCAGCTGACCGCGGCGATCTTCGATGCGGCAGGCATCGACTTCCTGCTCGTGGGCGACTCGGCCGGCAACAACGTCTTCGGCCACGACACGACACTTCCGGTGACCGTCGACGAGCTCATCCCGCTCACCCGGGCCGTCGCGGGCGCGGTCTCCCGCGCCTTCGTCGTCGCGGACATGCCGTTCGGATCGTACGAGACCAGCCCGGACGAGGCACTGCACACGGCCTTCCGGTTCATGAAGGAGACGCACGCCCACGCGGTGAAGCTCGAGGGCGGCCAGCGCAGCGCCGAACAGATCCGCCGCATCGTCTCGGCGGGCATCCCCGTGATGGCGCACATCGGTTTCACGCCGCAGAGCGAGCACGGACTGGGCGGCCACCTCATCCAGGGCCGCGGCGAGGGGGCGGAACAGCTTCTCGCCGACGCGCACGCCGTGGAGGATGCCGGCGCATTCGCGGTCGTTCTCGAAATGGTGCCGTCAGGGGTCGCCGCGCAGGTCACCAAGGAGCTGCGCATCCCCACCATCGGGGTCGGCGCCGGCCCCCACGTCGACGGACAACTCCTCGTCTGGACCGACTGGGCCGGGCTCACCACGGGTCGCATCCCCAAGTTCGTGCGGCAGTACGCCAACCTCAAGGGCGTGCTGACGGATGCCGTGAAGGAGTACCGCGGCGACGTCGAGTCCGGCGCCTACCCGGCCCCGGAGCACGAATACGAGGACTGAGCACCGGCCCGCCGGGCAGGCGACCCTGCCTCCCCGCGCCGCCGCCGCATCCGCTCCCGCTTCCCCCGCTTCCGCTCCTGCCCGCTTCCGAAATCCATGCAATCGGCGGCGACACGCCGCTCACCCTCTCTCCGACGCGGCGTGTCGGCAAGAAATGCATGGATTTCGGAAGCCAAAGCCAAAGCCAAAGCCAAAGCCAAAGCGGAACGGGAGCGGGAGCGGAAGGGAGCAGGAAGGGAGCAGCACTGGCGCCGGTAGTCCCTGGGCAGTACAGCTAGCGGTCGTTGGCGGCGTCTTCCTCTGCCCACTTGCGCGCGCGCTCGGCGATGATCTCCGGCGCTCGAGCGGCATCCTCACGCGTCTTGAACGGCCCATCGAGCTCCGACGCGAGCGACTGCCTGCCCTCTTCAACCTCGCCGGTTTTGATGTTGTAGTACCACTCGGTCATGAGCGCTCCTTATCCCAACTAAAATCGATCCTATGCCCAAGGATTCGAGCGGTCACCTCGTGCCGGGGCGCATCTCCCCCGCGCGTTCGGTACCCACGACCATCGCCCGCCCGGAGTATGTGGGCAAGGCGGCCCCCGCCCCCTTCACTGGCTCGGACGTGTATCCGCCGGAGGCCTTGGCCCGCATCCGCGAATCCGGCCGGATCGCCGCCGACGCTATCGCCCTCGTCGGGGCGAGCGTGCGGCCGGGCATCACGACCGACGAACTCGACGCGATCGGCCACGACTTCATGGTGGCGAACGGTGCGTATCCCTCGACGCTCGGCTACCGCGGCTTTCCCAAGTCGATCTGCAGTTCCGTGAACGAGGTGATCTGCCACGGGATACCGGATGACACGGTGCTCGAGGATGGAGACATCGTGAACATCGACATCACGGCCTTCAAGAACGGCATGCACGGCATGCACGGCGACAGCAACCAGACGTTCATCGTGGGGAGCGCCTCCCCGGCGGTCACCGACCTCGTCGACCGCACCCGCGAGGCCCTGGCGCGCGGGATCAAGGCCGTCGCCCCCGGCCGCGAGGTCAACGTGATCGGCCGCGCGATCGAGTCATACGCCAAGCGCTTCGGCTACGGCGTCGTGCGCGACTTCACGGGTCACGGCGTCGGCGAGGCGTTCCACTCCGGCCTGATCATCCCGCACTACGACTCGGCTCCCGCCTACTCCACGGTGATGGAGGCCGGCATGGTCTTCACCATCGAGCCGATGCTCACCCTCGGCGGCATCGAGTGGGAACAGTGGGACGATGGCTGGACCGTCGTCACGAAAGACCGCAGCATCACCGCACAGTTCGAGCACACCCTCGTGGTCACCGAGCGTGGCGCGGAAGTGCTCACTCTCCCCTGATCCGACCAGATCCGATCCCCACAGGAAGATTGTCAAACATGGCCAACAAAGCGGTAGGCATCGACATCGGCGGCACCGGCATCAAGGGGGCGATCGTCGACGTCTCGACCGGCAAGCTGCTCACCGATCGCATCAAGCTCCCAACCCCGCAGGGCGGCGAGCCGGAGGACATCCTGGCCACGGTGCTGGAGATCGTCAAGAGGCTGGATGTCGCAAACAAGAAGGATCCGATCGGCGTCTGCTTCCCCGCGGTGGTCGTGAAGGGCAAGACCCTCTCGGCCGCCAACGTGTCGAAGAGCTGGATCGGCCTCGAGGCGGAGAAGCTGTTCGAGAAGGGGCTCGGACGCAACATCCACTTCGTCAATGACGCGGATGCCGCCGGCTACGCCGAGACGCTCTATGGTGCCGCGGCGAAGTCGGACGGCCTCATCATCATGACCACCCTCGGCACCGGAATCGGCACCGCCCTCATTTACAAGGGAGTGCTCATCCCGAACGCCGAACTCGGCCACATCCAGCTCGACGGCGTCGACTATGAGACGCGGGCGTCGTACTCGGCGAAGGAACGGGAGAACCTCAGCTGGGTCGACTGGGCGGCGCGGCTGCAGCAGTACTACACGGCGCTGGAGGCCTACTTCCACCCCGACCTGTTCATCCTCGGCGGCGGGGTGTCCAAGGAGTACAAGAACTTCCTCTCCCTGCTGCACCTGAACACGCCGATCGTGCCGGCGACCCTGCGCAACAACGCGGGCATTCTCGGCGCGGCCGCCCTGGCCGCCGGCAAGTAGTCCCCGCGGACTCGTTAGGGTCCGGTGTTTCCGTGTTAGGGAGTCGTTAGGCCCCGCAGACCGCGTTCCACCATGGTGTGGACTCGTCCCTCGTGACAGAAATGTCGCTGCGCGCCGTTCGGCCGCAGCTCGTCTCTCCCGCGGAGGATCCGATGCTCGATCTCGTGTACGTCGTTGGCGCAGTGGGGCTCTTCGCCCTCGTCGCCCTTGTCGCCTGGGGGGTCGAGAAGCTATGATCTTCTTCACGATCCTCAGCGTGGTGCTTGCCGTCGCCGCCCTGGTCTACCTCGTGTTCGCTCTCGTGAAACCGGAGCGCTTCTGATGAACACGACCCTGCTCTTCGTGCTGCAACTCGGCACGCTCATCCTGCTGCTCGGGCTCGTCTATCGTCCGCTCGGCGACTACATGGCCGTCGTCTACACGACCCAGAAGAACCTGCGGGTCGAGCGCGGCTTCTACCGCCTGATCGGGGTGAATCCCGGATCTGCCCAGACCTGGCCGGTGTACCTCCGCAGTGTGCTGGCGTTCTCCGCGATCGGAGTGCTCGCCCTCTACCTCGTGCAGCGGATCCAGCAGATCCTGCCGTACTCCCTCGGCCTCCCCCCGGTCGAACAGTCCACCGCCTGGAACACCGCCATCTCCTTCGTCACCAACACGAACTGGCAGTCGTACTCCCCGGAGCTGACGATGGGATACACCGTGCAGCTCGTCGGGCTCGCCGTGCAGAACTTCGTCTCGGCCGCCGTGGGAATCGCCGTGGCCATCGCCCTGATCAGGGGCCTCGCCGCCCGCCGCTCGAGCACGATCGGCAACTTCTGGGTGGACCTCACGCGCGGCGTCGTGCGGATCCTGCTTCCGCTCGCCGTCGTCGCGGCCGTCGTGCTGCTGCTCTCCGGCGTGATCCAGAACGTCAACGGCTTCCAACACGTCACCGGCCTCACCGGGGCGACCCAGACGATCCCGGGCGGACCGGTCGCCTCGCAGGAGGCGATCAAGGAGCTCGGCACGAACGGCGGCGGGTTCTTCAATGCCAACTCCGCCCACCCGTTCGAGAACCCGAACGGCTGGACCAACCTGTTCGAGATCTTCCTGCTGCTGGCGATCCCGTTCTCGCTCGCGAGAACATTTGGGCGCATGGTCGACGATCACCGCCAGGGCTACGCGATCCTCTCCGCCATGGGCCTCATCTGGATCGTCTCGGCCGGGCTGCTCACGCTGCTCGAGAGCGTGGGGAACGGAACCGCGAGCCAGCTCGCGGGCGGGGCGATGGAGGGCAAGGAGACCCGCTTCGGCATCGTCGGTTCGGCGATCTTCGGCGCCTCGACGACGCTCACCTCCACTGGAGCGGTCAACTCGATGCACGACAGCTTCACCTCCCTCGGCGGCGGTCTGGTCATGGTCAACATGATGCTGGGCGAGGTAGCCCCCGGCGGTGTCGGATCGGGCCTCTACGGCATCCTGATCATGGCGATCGTCGCGGTCTTCGTCGCCGGACTGATGGTGGGCCGCACCCCGGAGTACCTCGGCAAGAAGATCGGCGCGCGGGAGGTGAAGCTCGCGAGCATCTACATCCTGATCACGCCCACGCTCGTGCTGGCCGGCACCGCGCTCAGCCTCGCCATCCCGGCAGTGCGCGACTCCGTCGTGAAGACTTCGATGGCCAACACGGGCCTGCACGGCTACTCGGAGGTGCTCTACGCGTTCACCTCGGCCGCCAACAACAACGGGTCTGCCTTCGCCGGGCTCACCGCGAGCACGCCCTGGCTGAACACCGCGCTCGGCGTGGCGATGCTGCTCGGCCGGTTCCTGCCGATCGTCTTCGTGCTCGCCCTCGCCGGCTCGTTCGCCGCCCAGGAGAAGGTGCCGACCACCGCCGGCACCCTGCCCACCCACCGGCCGCAGTTCATCGGCCTGCTGATCGGCACGATCGTGATCGTGTCCGCCCTCACCTACCTCCCCGTTCTGGCGCTAGGCCCCATCGCAGAAGGACTCAAGTAACACCATGTCGACCACTCTGATCACCCCACCGGCGAGCGCACCCCGCACCCGCAAGCCGTCGTCGGCGTTCGGCGTCCGGCAGCTCATCGCGAGCCTGCCCGATGCGTTCCGCAAGCTGGACCCGCGAGTCATGTGGCGCAACCCCGTGATGTTCGTCGTGGAGGTGGGAGCCGCGCTTACCACCGCCCTCGCCATCGCCCAGCCGTTCCTCGGCTCGGCGGCCCGGACGGCGGCCTCGCCCACCTCTCTCGCGTTCATCTGGTCCATCGCCGTCTGGCTGTGGCTCACCGTGCTCTTCGCCAACATGGCCGAGGCCGTGGCCGAGGGTCGCGGCAAGGCGCAGGCGAAGAGCCTGCGCGAGAGCCGCACGAGCACCCTCGCCAACCGGGTCGCGTCGTACGATGCGGCGGCGGATGCGGGCGCCGAGCACTCGGAGCTGCAGCAGATCGCCTCGGCGGACCTCACCCTCGGCGACACCGTCGTCGTGACGGCGGGCGAGCTGATCCCGGGCGACGGCGACATCATCTGGGGCATCGCGTCGGTCGACGAGTCGGCGATCACCGGGGAATCCGCCCCGGTGGTTCGCGAGTCGGGTGGCGACCGCAGCGCCGTCACCGGCGGCACGCGAGTGCTCTCCGACCGCATCGTCGTGCGGATCACCAGCAAGCCCGGCGAGACCTTCGTCGACCGCATGATCAAGCTCGTCGAGGGGGCGTCCCGCCAGAAGACGCCCAACGAGATCGCGCTCAACATCCTGCTCGCCAGCCTCACGATCATCTTCGTGGTGGTCGTGCTGATCATCAACCCGATCGCCGCCTACTCGAACGCCGAGCAGAGCGTTCCCGTGCTCGTCGCCCTGCTCGTGTGCCTCATCCCGACCACGATCGGCGCTCTGCTGTCCGCCATCGGCATCGCCGGCATGGACCGCCTCGTGCAGCACAACGTGCTCGCGATGTCCGGTCGCGCCGTGGAGGCCGCCGGGGACGTCACGACCCTCCTGCTCGACAAGACCGGCACGATCACCTATGGCAACCGCCAGGCCGCCGAGTTCGCGGCGCTCAGCGGGGTGGATGCCGAGACACTCGCGACCGTCGCCGCCGCATCCTCGCTGAGCGACCCGACCCCGGAGGGCAAGTCGATCCTCACCCTCGCCACCGAGCAGGGCTTCGGTTTCCCGACCACCGTCGATGGCACCGTCGTGCCCTTCACCGCCCAGACCCGCATGAGCGGCGTCGACTACGTCGACGGCAGCTCGGTGCGCAAGGGCGCCGGCTCCATGGTGAGCGCCTGGGTCGCGGAAACCTCGACCCTCACCGACGCCCAGCGCGCCGAGCTGGACGGCATCGTCACCCGCATCTCGCAGGTCGGCGGCACCCCGTTGGTCGTCGCCCGCCGCGACGCGAGTGGGGTCGCGTCGGTGCTCGGCGTGGTCTACCTCAAGGACGTCGTGAAGACCGGCCTCGCCGAACGCTTCGCCGATCTGCGCCGGATGGGCATCCGCACCGTGATGATCACCGGCGACAACCCGCTCACCGCGAAGGCGATCGCCGAGGAGGCCGGTGTCGACGACTACCTCGCCGAGGCGACCCCGGAAGACAAGATGGACCTCATCCGCAAGGAACAGCAGGGCGGCAACCTGGTGGCCATGACCGGGGACGGCACGAACGACGCCCCCGCGCTCGCCCAGGCGGATGTCGGCGTGGCGATGAACACGGGGACCTCGGCGGCGAAGGAGGCCGGCAACATGGTCGACCTCGACTCGGACCCCACCAAGCTCATCGACATCGTCGGCATCGGCAAGCAACTGCTCATCACCCGCGGTTCGCTCACGACCTTCTCGATCGCGAACGATGTGGCGAAGTACTTCGCCATCATCCCGGCCATGTTCGTGGCCAGCTACCCGGGACTCGCCGCGCTCAACTTCATGGGCCTGCACTCGCCGGCCTCGGCGATCCTGTCGGCGGTGGTGTTCAACGCGCTCATCATCATCGCCCTCATCCCGTTGTCGCTCCGCGGTGTCACCTACCGCCCGGGCAGCGTGTCGAGCATCCTCGGCCGCAACCTCTGGATCTACGGCGTCGGCGGCCTCATCGCGCCGTTCATCGGCATCAAGGCGATCGACCTCGTCATCGCCCTCATCCCCGGCTTCTAAGACCCCTCGACCCAAGAAACGGATCTCCCCCTCATGAGTTCAGCACGCGGCACCACCCGGCAATACTGGGTCGCCCTCAAGGCCATGGTCGTCTTCACGATCGTGCTCGGCATCGGCTATCCGGCGCTGATCGGCGCCGTCGGCCTTCTCGCCCCGGCGCAGGCCAACGGATCCCAGATCACCGTCGGCGGCAAGACCGTCGGCTCGAGCCTGATCGGCCAGAGCTTCACCGACAAGAAGGGGAAGGCGCTCCCCCAGTGGTTCCAGTCCCGGGCGTCGGCCGCGGGCACCGGCTACGACGCCGGCGCGTCCGGCGGCAGCAATCAGGGCACCGAGAGTGAGACACTGATCTCGGCGATCAAGGATCGGAAGGCGGCCATTGCGAAGAGCGACGGAGTTGACCCGGCTTCCATCCCGGCAGACGCCCTCACCGCCTCGGCCTCGGGCCTCGACCCGCAGATCAGCCCGGACTACGCCCGCGAGCAGGTGGCACGCGTCGCCGCGGCCCGAAGCCTGCCGACCGCGACGGTCGCCCAGCTGGTCGAACGATTCGTCACCGCTCGCTCGCTCGGCTTCATCGGCGAACCGACCGTCAACGTGCTCGAACTCAACATCGCGCTCGCGGCCCTCGACACGACCCACTGACTGATGGCGCCGCGATGACACGAGGAATCCTGCAGGTCTACCTCGGTGCCGCCCCGGGTGTCGGCAAGACCTTCAGCATGCTCGAGGAGGGGCGCCGCCTGCGGGAGAAGGGCCTGGACGTGGTCGTGGGACTGGTCGAGACCCACGGCCGGGCGGAGACCGCCCGCATGGCGGAGGGGCTCGAGCTGATTCCCCGGCTTCGCGTCGCGCATCGCGGGGTCGAACTCGGCGAACTCGACCTCGCAACCCTCATCGCCCGCCAGCCGGACTGGGCCCTCGTCGACGAACTCGCCCACACGAACGCACCGGGGTCGAAGAACGACAAGCGCTGGCAAGACGTGCAGGAGCTTCTCGAGGCCGGCATCAATGTGATCTCGACCGTCAACATCCAGCACATCGAGAGCCTCAACGACGTCGTGCAGTCGATCACCGGCGTGACCCAGCGGGAGACGATTCCGGACTCCGTGCTGCGCTCCGCCGATCAGATCGAGGTGGTGGACCTCGCGCCGGAGGCCCTGCGCACGCGGCTCTCCGGCGGCCAGATCTACCCGGCGGGCACCATCGACGCCGCGCTGTCCAACTACTTCCGGCTCGGCAACCTCACCGCCCTGCGCGAGCTCGCGCTGCTCTGGCTCGCCGACGAGGTGGATGTCGCGCTTCAGGAATACCGCAACGAGCACGGGATCCGCGGCAAGTGGGAGGCCCGTGAGCGGGTCGTCGTGGCGCTGCCCGGCGGCGCGGAGGGCGAGACCCTGATCCGCCGCGGGGCGCGGATCGCTGCACGGTCGAGCGGCGGGCAGCTGCTGGCCGTTCACGTGGCCAGCTCTGACGGCCTTGCCGAGTCGAACCCGGCCGCGCTGCTCTCCCAGCGCACCCTCGTGGAGAGCCTCGGCGGCAGCTACCACCAGGTTGTCGGAGACAGCACGCCGACCGCTCTCGTGGAGTTCGCCCGCGGCGTGAATGCGACCCAGCTGGTGATCGGGGTGAGCCGCCGGTCCCGGCTCACGGCGTTCCTCACCGGCCAGGGCATCGGGGCCACGGTGATCCGGGCCTCCGGCGATATCGACGTGCACATCGTCTCGCACGCGTCGGCCGGCACCCTGCAGCTGCCGCGGTCCCGCGGGGCGCTCACCGTGCGGAGGCGACTCGGCGGGTTCGTGCTCGCGGTGCTCGGCCTGCCCTTGCTCACCCTGCTGCTCAGCTCCTTCCGCAGCAACGAGTCGCTTGTGAGCGAGGTGCTCGCCTTCCAGCTGCTCATCGTGGTCGTCGCCCTCGTCGGCGGAATCTGGCCGGCGGTGACCGCCGCCGTGTTCGCCGGCCTCGCCCTGGACTACTTCTTCGTCGAACCGCTCTATCGGGTCACCATCGCCAACCCGCTCCACCTGCTCGCGCTGCTGATCTTCCTCATCATCGCCGTGCTCGTCAGCCTCGTCGTGGACCAGGCGGCGAGCCGCAGCCGTGCCGCCAAGCGATCGGCCGCCGAGGCCGAGACCCTGGCGACCGTGGCCGGCAGCATCATCCGGGGCGAGAATGCGGTGGAGGCCCTGGCCAACCGGCTTCGCGAGGTGTTCGGCATGAACAGCGTCACGGTGTATTACAACGACGCCGAGATCTACGAGGCCGGGGCGGTGGCGGGTGGCGACGACGACACGCAGACAGTGGTGCCCCTCAGCGACCAGGGCAGCGTCGTGCTGCGCGGGCGGGACCTTCAGGCCTCCGACCGGCGCATCCTCGACGCCTTCGTGTCCCAGATCGAGGCGGCGCTGGTGCAGAACGAGCTGCGGACCGCCGCTCGGGGCATCCGTCCCCTGGAGGAGGCCGATCGGCTGCGCACGGCCCTCCTCGCGGCCGTCGGCCACGACCTGCGCACGCCGCTCTCGTCCGCGACGGCCGCCGTGTCGAGCCTGCGCAGCACGGATGTGGACTGGAGCGACCGGGACCGCGACGAACTGCTCGCGACCGCCGAGGAGTCGCTGCACCGCCTCGCCGACCTCGTGAACGACCTGCTGGATGCGAGCCGGTTGCAGGCGGGGGTGCTGCCGATCTCACTCGCCACGGTCGGGCTCGACGAGATCGTGCCTCTGGCCCTCGACGAGCTCAGGGTGCCGCTCGGCCGCGTGCGGGTGGATGTGGCTCCCGATCTGCCCGAGGCCACCTGCGACCCGGTGCTCGTGCAGCGCGTGCTCGTGAACCTCATCGCGAATGCCCTGCGCTACTCCCCCGAGGACGCGCCCCTCATCATCACGGCGAGCAGTTTCGGCGAGCGGGTCGAACTGCGGGTGATCGACAGGGGACCCGGCATTCCGAAGGAGCGGCTCGCGGAGGCGTTCCAGCCGTTCCAGCGGCTCGGGGACACCGACAACACCACCGGGGTCGGCCTCGGGCTCGCGCTCTCCAACGGCTTCATGGAGGCGATGGGCGGAAGTCTCGAGGCCGAGGACACGCCGGGCGGTGGCCTTACGATGGTGATCTCGCTGCCCACGGGAAAGGGACACTCATGATGCGCGTTCTCGTGGTGGATGACGATGCCCAGATCCTGAAGGCCCTGCGAATCAACCTCGCCGCGCGCGGCTACGACGTGTCGCTGGCCCGGTCGGGGCCGGAGGCGCTGGATGTCGCGGCGAGAGTGAAGCCCGACATCGTCGTGCTCGATCTCGGCCTGCCCGGTTTCAGCGGCATCCGGGTGATCGAGGGTCTGCGGGGCTGGACCGACGCCCCGATTCTCGTGGTGAGCGGGCGTTCGGACTCCGCCGACAAGGTCGACGCCCTCGACGCGGGGGCCGACGACTACGTCACCAAGCCGTTCGCCATCGACGAGCTGCTCGCGCGCATCCGGGCCCTCGGCCGTCGTGCCCTCGCCGAACCCGAGGAGCCGGTGACCCGCTTCGGCAACATCACCGTGGACCTCGCCGCCCACACCGTCGACCGCGACGAGTCCGGGGTATCGACTCCCGTGAAGCTGACCCCCACCGAGTGGCACATCCTCGAGGTGCTCGTGCGCAACCCGCGCCGGCTGATCACCAAGAACTTCCTGCTCACGACGGTCTGGGGACCGGCCTACGAGAACGAGGACGGCTACCTTCGCCTCTACCTGGCCCAGTTGCGCAAGAAGCTCGAGCCGGAACCGTCGCGCCCCCGCTACCTGCTCACCGAGCCGGGCATGGGGTACCGCTTCTCCCCCGACTGATCCTCGGATCCCTTCACTTCGCGCGGCGACCCTGCCTACAGTGGCCGTATGGAGTCTCGAAACGTCAGCGTCGCCATCGACCGGCCGGACGACGAGGTGTATGCCTTCGCCGCCGACCCGGCCAACCTGCCGCTGTGGGCCGCCGGCCTCGGGAGTTCCATCGAGCTTGTCGACGGCCGCTGGACCGCCAAGACCTCCGCTGGAAGCGTGGTCGTGGAGTTTCTGCCGAGCAACGACTTCGGCATCCTCGATCATGTCGTCACCCTGCCGACCGGCGAGAGGGTGTTGAACCCCCTGCGCGTCATCGGCTACCGGAACCACAGCGAGGTCGTCTTCACCGTCAACCGCCGACCCGGGATGACCGACGAGGAGTTCGAATCGGATGCCGCGGCCGTCGCCGCCGACCTCGCGACCCTCAAACGCCTGCTCGAGCAACGACCGGAATCTCCGGACCCCGTGCGCGGTTAGATAGTCCTATGTCGACGAACAAGGAAGACGCTCCCGCCCAGCACTCGAATGAGCCCCACGGCGCCGGCGTCGCGAGCAAGCTCAACTGGCTGCGGGCCGGAGTGCTCGGTGCCAACGACGGAATCGTGTCAGTGGCGGCCATCGTCGTGGGTGTGGCCGGCGCCACGCCCACGGTGGCCCCCATCCTCACCGCCGGCGCCGCCGGTCTCGTGGGTGGCGCCATCTCGATGGCCCTCGGCGAGTACGTCTCCGTGAGCAGCCAACGGGACAGCCAGCGGGCGCTCATCGCGAAGGAGCGGCGCGAACTCGCCGAGCAGCCCGAGGAGGAGTTGGCGGAACTCACCGGCCTGTACCAGTCCAAGGGCCTCTCGGCCGAGACCGCGCGCGCAGTCGCGCTCGAGCTCACCGAGCACGACGCGCTCGCGGCGCACCTCGACGCCGAACTCAACATCGACGAGGCGGATGTCGTGAGCCCGTGGCAGGCCGCCGGCGCCTCGGCGCTGGCCTTCACGATCGGAGCCGTCCTGCCGATGCTCTCCATCCTGCTTCCGCCCGCCAACCTGCGGGTGCCGGTGACATTCATCGCCGTGCTGGTGGCCCTGGCCGCAACCGGCACCACGAGCGCCCTGATCGGCGGAAGCCCCGTGCTGCGGGCGACCCTGCGAGTGGTGATCGGCGGGGCCATCGCCCTCGCCGCGACCTACCTCATCGGTTCACTGCTCGGCACCTCCGGCATCGTGTAGCCGGCGGCGGTAACGCCGTCGCGTCCCTAGGCGACATTGTCGACTCATTGCCGCATGGTGGGTGTCTCCTGTCGTGTCGGGAGGGTGGGGAGGGGTGGTTTTCCGCCGCGTCGTGGTCGCCGGTGGGGGTCGATGGTGGCGGGTGGGGTGAACCAGGGGACGTTGTCGGTGACGTGGATGTCCCAGCCGTCGCGGTGGATGGTGTGGTGGTGGGCGGTGCAGAGCAGGATGCCGTTGGCGAGGTTTGTTTCTGGGTGCTTTGACCACCAGCGGATGTGGTGGGCTTCGGTGTGGCTGGGCGGTTTCAGGCAGCCGGTGATGGCGCAGCCGCCGTCGCGTTCGGCGAGGGCGAGTCGTTGGGGGCGGCTGAACAGGCGTCGGGTGGCGCCGAGGTCGAGGACCTCGCTGGCGCCGCCGAGGACTTCGGGGATGATTCCGGCGTCGGCGGCCAGGCGTCGGGCGGTGCCGGCGGAGATCGGTTGCTCGGCGCCGTCGAGCTGCGCCGCACCGAGCCCGGTCAGCAGGGACTCCAGCGTCATCCCCACCACGATCGTGGTCGCCGGCACCGGGACGGTGGTGTTGGTGCAGCCGATCGCGTGCCGGGCGATGTCGACCACGGCGTCGGCGGCCATCTGGGCCAGGGTGCGGGTGTCCGGCACCGGGTCCTCAGCGGACGGAGAGGCACCGGCGGAGGCGGAGGTGTCGGTGGTGAAGCGGGGGGCGTGCAGCGCGGCGCCGACCTGGACGTCGATCGCGGCGTCGAGGTAGGCGCTGGACAGCGGGTCGAGGTCCAGCCGGTACCGTTTCAACCCGTTCGCGAGAATGCTGCGTCGCAGCGACCGGCCGGCGACCAGTTGCGCCTCGCGCGGTTCGATCCCGTCGACATCGAGGGCATCCCGCCACCGGGCAGCGAGCCGCCGCACCAGATCCGCGGGATACTCGCCCGCGAACGCCACCAACGCGGCCTCGGCCGCCGCGATATTCTCCGCCTCGGCCCGCGGTGACGCCTGGCTGAGGGCCATCACGATGAGGCTCGCGGAATCCACCGGGATTCCCGCCGCCCGCACCGCGTCCGCCACGAGCGGGAACACCGGCGGCATACGCTCCCCGCCGAGGGCGACCCGGTCGGCGGTTGCCTCCGCAACCTGGCAGAGCCGATGGCTTTCGGCCAGGGTGATCCGCCCGATCTCGGCCAGCAGGGCGGCGGCACTGGTGGCACCGAACCGGGACGCCAGCCCCTCCGGCCCGAGACTCGACCTCGACCGCCGCATCACCTCCCCAGCCAGTCCCACCAGCCCGGCATCCGCCGCGCGCCGCAGCTCGAACCCGCGCTCCAGGGCGGCAAGCAGCGACGGGTCGTCGAGCAACGAAGCATCGTGACTGCCGTCGTCGGTGCCGTCCGACCGGGCCGCTGTACCGTTTTCCATGCCCCAAGCCTGCCAGCCACCACCGACATTCGGACCGACAATAAAGCCTCTGACCAGCACTTCCTGTGGAAGGCTCCGGCAAAGGGCAGGCTGTGGAGGAGGGGACATCCCACCGCGCGGCGCGTACCCCGCCGCACGAGCGGGGACCGAGGTGAGCACTGGCCAGGATGGACCGAAAGCCGCCGATGGACCCAACGCCAGAAGAAGGCGCGCGCCGCCGCAGCCGAGATTGGTGAATGGGCCGGCTAGTACGCCGGGTTCTGTCCCGGTGCGCCCCCTTGCGGGAACGACACCATCGACGGCCATCTATCTACGATGTACGTTGCCGCACACCTCTAGCGGTCTACCCGGAAGCTAGGCGAGCAGCCCGTAACGCTTCCTGTCTGACCTTGCTCCTGGCGAGGTTTACCTAGCCGACCCGATCACGCGGGCCGCTGGTGGTCTCTTACACCACCGTTTCACCCTTACCCCGAACCGAAGTCCGTGGCGGTCTGCTTTCTGTTGCACTTTCTCGCGGGTTACCCCGGGTGGGTGTTACCCACCGCCCTGCTCTGCGGAGCCCGGACGTTCCTCGGCGCTTCCCGCACCCTCTCGGGCCCGGAATGCGACGCGACCGTCTTGCCGACCCATTCGATAGGACAGCCTACGGCACCTCCAGACTCGCGCCGGTAGGGTGTGGATGGTGACGAGAATCCTGGTCGTGGAAGACGACGCGGCCATGGGCGCGCTCGTGGAGCGTGGACTGCGCGACGAAGGCTACGACGTGACGCTCGTGGGCAACGGCATCGACGCCCTCATCGCCGCGGCGAACGAGGAGTTCGGCGCGGCGGCCATCGACGTGATGCTGCCCGAGATGACCGGATTCGAGATCTGCCGTCACCTGCGCAACCACGGCAATACCCTGCCGATCCTGCTGCTCACCGCTCGCGATGCCGTGGAGGACCGCGTGTTCGGGCTCGATTCCGGGGCCGACGACTACCTCACCAAGCCGTTCGCCTTCGTCGAGTTCAGCGCCAGGATCCGCGCGCTGGTGCGCCGCGAGGCCTCCGCCTCGAAGCCCGTCGTGCGGGTCGGCAGGGTGTCGCTCGACGCCGAGACCGTGCGCGCGACGATCGGCGGCGCCGCCTTTCCGCTCAGCACCAAGGAGTTCACCCTGCTGAGACTCCTCGCCACCCGCAAGGACGCGACGCTGTCCCGCACCGAGATCCTCAGCGAGGTGTGGGGCACGACCAAGCACATCGATCCGACGATCGTCGACCAGTACGTTCGCTACCTGCGCCGCAAGCTCGAGCCGGTGGACGCCGGCTTCAGCATCACCACCGTGCGCGGGGTCGGCTACACCCTGCACGTCGACGACGAGGGGTGAGCGTGCTCTCTCGGCTGTCGATCCGGGCACGGATCACCCTCGGCAGCATCCTGGTCGCGGCCGTGATCTTCTCCATCGCCCTCGTCGCCGTGCGTGTGCAGGTCGCGACGATTCTCACCACCGCCGACTCCACTCTCGCTCGCGGTGATCTCAACTCGTTCGCCGACGAGATCGTCGCGAACCCGGCGAATACCCTCGATGATCCGGGAACCGGGGTGCTGCTGTTCGTTCGCGCGCCGGACGGCACGGTGCAGGTAGACACGATGCCCCACATCGTCCGCGAGCACCTCGAGCATCGCGAGGGTGCCGATGAGCAGCTGACCCAGGATGTGGAGGGAACGGACTTCGTGGTCGTGGGCCGCGCCCTCCACACCAGCGCGGGCACCTGGTCGCTCTGGGCCGCGCGCAGCACCGCCTCGAGCGCGCTCGCCCTGCAGGGACTCGACTCCACCCTCATCATCGGCGCGCTGGTGCTTCTCGCGGGATTCGGTGTCGCATCGTGGGTGCTCGCCTCCGCCGCGCTCCGACCGGTCGAACGGATGCGCCGGAAGGCCGAGCTCCTGGGCGCCGACCCGAGCGAGGGCGGCCTGCCGGTGGGTCCGGCCCGCGACGAGATCGCTGAGCTGGCCTCGACGCTCAACGCGCTTCTCGACCGCATCCGCCAGTCCACAGAACGCGAAAAGCAGATGGTCTCGGATGCCGCCCACGAGCTGCGCACCCCGCTGTCCGTTCTCAAGACCCAGCTCGAACTCGCCCACGACGACTTCGGCGACGCCGAGGCCCTGGCCCGCCAACTCGTCGCCGCCGAGGTCTCGGTGGAGCGACTCTCCGCCCTGGCGACCAACATGCTGGAGCTGTCGAAGCTCGAGGCCGCCGGCACCCCCACGACGCCGAGCAGCACCGAAGAACTGGTCACCGAACTGATGGGGAGCGTCGACCGCGCCCGCATGCTCGCGATCGCCAAGGACGTCGAGGTGGCGTTCGCGGTGAACGTGACCGGGGAGGATGCCGCGTTCGCCCTCGGCCAGCACAGCTTCGGCCGCGTCGTCGACAACCTGCTCTCCAACGCGATCGCGGCGGTGCATGAGGAGGGCGTGGTCACGGCGTCGCTCACCACGGAGGCGGGCGCCCTCGTGCTGGAGATTCGGGACGACGGGCCCGGAATGCGGGAGAGTTTCCTCCCGCACGCCTTCGACCGCTTCTCCCGACCCGATGACTCCCGCACCTCCAGCACCGGGGGAAGCGGGCTGGGGCTCGCGCTTGTCGGAGCCATCGTCGACTCGTCCGGCGGCAGCGTTTCCCTGCACAACGGCGGCCCGGGGCTCGTCGTGACGGTGCGGTTACCCCAGATGTGAGAACTCTCACGGCACCCATGCCCGCTTCACGGTGCCTGCATAGCTTCTGAGCCAATGCTGAACTTGTCGCCGAAATCCGGCGGCCGCGATTCAGTCAGGATGCCATGCCCTCCCAGACGCAGACCCGGCAGTCGGCCCAGCCGATGCCTCGCCGCGCCGGAGCACCGCGCCCGGACCGCCGCCGCCAATACCGCCGCCGTGCGCGCGCAGCCGACCTCCTCGTCGCCGCCCTCTGGTCGTCCGGCGCGGTCGCGATCGCCCTCTTCCTCGCCACCGGCGGCATGTCCAGGTTCGCCACCATCGCCGGCGCGGTCACCTCCCTGGGCATCGTCGCCGGCCTCGTCGGCACCGACTTCGTCCTGGTGATGCTCGTGCTGGCGGCCCGGGTGCCGATCATCGACAGCACCATCGGGCACGACCGGGCCATGGCCGTGCACCGATCGCTCGGCAAGCCCGCGCTGTACCTGCTGCTCGCCCACGCCGCCCTGCTCCTGATCGGCTACGGGATGACCGAGGGGATCAACCCCGTCGCCGAGGTGTTCAGCCTGCTCGCCATCCCGGACATGCCGCTCGCCTTCGTGGGCCTCGGCCTGCTGATCGTGGTGGTCGTGACCTCCTTCGTGGCGGTGCGCAAGCGGTTCAGCTACGAGGGCTGGCACCTCGTGCATCTGCTCAGCTATGCCGCGGTGATCGCGGCGGTCCCGCACCAGTTGAGCGTGGGCGGAATCCTCGCCCAGGGCAGCCTGGAGCGTGCCTACTGGATCTCGCTCTACGTTCTCGCCCTCGGCGCGATCATCACCTATCGGTTCGTCGAGCCCGTGGTGTCGAGCCTCCGGCATCGCATCCGGGTGCAGAAGGTGGAGACCGTCGCTCCCGGCGTCGTCTCCATCCACATGACCGGTCACGACCTGCGGGAGCTCGGTTCTTCGGGCGGGCAATTCTTCATCTGGCGATTCTGGACGGGCCGGACCTGGTGGCACTCGCACCCGATCTCCCTCTCGGCGATGCCGACCGACAGGGCCGCTCGCATCACGGTGCGGGATCTCGGCGAGGGGTCCGGCAGCATCAGCCAGATCCCGCCAGGGACCCGCGTGTCTCTCGAGGGTCCGTACGGCCTGTTCACCGATCGGGCCCGCTCCGCACCTCGCCTGGCGATCGTCGTCGCCGGCATCGGCATCACGCCGGTGCGGGCACTGCTCGAACAGTCCCCCCTGGCACCGGGAGAGGCCACCATCCTGCTTCGGGCATCCGACGAGCAGGAGACCTACCTCTGGAACGAGATCATCTCCCTCGCCAAGAAGAAGGGCGCCACCGTCTACACGATGATCGGACGCCGCGCGCGCACCGGACGCACCTGGATGCCCGCGGCTGACGCGCAACGCGGCGTGAGCCTGCGCAGCGTGTTCCCCGATCTCGCGAAATCCGACCTCTACATCTGCGGCCCCACGGCCTGGCTCGACCTCGTCGAGGCCGAGGCCCGAGCGAGCGGACTGCCGCAACACCAACTTCACACGGAAAGGTTCGACTGGTGAGAACACGAGCTACATTGACCGGAATCTTCGCCTCGGTAAGCGTCCTGGTGATCGGCTGGCAGTTTGGAGCCGCGGCCATCAACACGGCGACCTCCGCCGGGCATGGCACGAGCACGACGGGCACCTCGACCGGCGCGGCCCCGGCCGCCACACCGACTGCCGGAGCCTCGACGGGAACCACGACCGCGGCCGCCGGACCGAAGGACGGCTCATACACCGGCACGAGCGAGAACACGCCATTCGGCAACGTTCAGGTCAAGGTCGTCGTCGCGGGCGGCAAGATCACCGACGTGGTGGCCCTCCAGCTCACCGACTCCGGTGGTCGTTCCGTCCAGATCAGCAACTACGCCGCCCCCATCCTGAGGTCGGAAGTGATCAAGGGGCAGTCCGCCAAGGTGTCCAACGTGAGCGGAGCGACCTACACTACCGATGGCTACCTGAGCTCGGTTCAGTCGGCCCTCGACCAGGCCGGATTCTGAGGTTTCGATGCGTCACGTCTTCTTCACCATGGGCACGGCGGTCTCCGTCGACCTGCCGGGCGTCGACTCGGCTGGTGCTGCCCTGGAGAGGGTCGAGGGAATCTTCGCGGAGGCGGACCATCGATTCAGCCTCTATCGCGCAGACTCCGAACTGAGCAGGATCGCGTCCGAATCGCTGGCCCTCATGGCGTCGAGCGCCGAACTGAGGAGAACCTACGCCGAGGCGCTGCTCTGGCGCAATGAGACCGGAGGGGCCTTCACCCCGCACCGCCCGGACGGCATCATCGATCTGAACGGCATCGTCAAGGCGCAGACGATCGAGCGGGCGGGATCCGAACTGGACGACGCCGGGTTGACTGACTGGAGCATCAACGCCGGCGGCGACATCCTCTGCCGCGGGTCGCAATCGCCCGGCGTGCCGTGGACACTCGGCATTGCCGACCCGGCCGATCGGCTCGCCCTGCTGTGCTCGGTGACCCTGGCCGGGGACCGACGGGCGATCGCCACCTCGGGCAGCGCCGAACGCGGCGACCACATCTGGCGCAAGGGGAGCCTCGAACCTACCGAATTCGTACAGGCCACCGTCGTCGCGAGCAGCATAATCACGGCCGACGTGCTCGCCACGGCGATCGTCTCCGGGGGCGGCACGAGCCTCGACGAGTTCACCGCACGCTGGTCCATCGATGCTCTCACGGTGGACCGCGCCGGCAACCTGCGGGCAACCCCCGGCTTCCGCGGCGCGCTCGCCACGCCGCGGGAGAGCCCGCTTCTCGCCTAGAGCCCCGACTCGGCGGTGCGCACCAGGATCGCGCTGCTGTCCGGGCAGAGCAGAACCTCGTCGGGATCGGCGGACCGGATCGCGGCCATGTCGTTCTCGTTGAGCTTCACGCCGCTCGCGCTCGACACTCCGCCCCGCAGCAACGACGCCCCGAACCCATAGCGGGCCCGCTGGCGCTCATAGAGGGCGAGAAGGTCCTCCGGCAGGGTGCCGGCGATGGTCGCTCGGTTGGCGGCCGCGTGGGCGCGCTCGCTCGTGAGAGCCTCCAGCACGGCATCCTTCTCGCCGGCCGCCGCCGCGATCCTCGCCGCGAGTTCGTCGTGTCGTGCGGTGAGTTCCGCCGCCGCCGCCTCGAGGCCCTCCACGCGCTCCATGACGCCGAGCTCGATCTCCTCGAGGTCGAGCTGCCGGCGTCGGAGACCGGCCAATTCGCTCTCGAAGCCCGCGACATCCTTCACCGACGACGAGCCCTGAAGCCGCTCCGTGTCCCGCTTGATCCGCGCCTCGACGACGGCGACATCCGACTCGATGCGGCCGAGTTCCCGGCGCGCGTCCTCGAGGGCGCCGTTCGAGCTCGCGAGTTCACGACGAAGCGCGTCGGCGTCGCTCGACAGCCCGGCGAGGGCGGCGATCTCGGGCAGTGTCTTGGCCCGGTGGTCGAGCTGCTGCAGGCGCGTGTCGATCGCCTGCAGGCCCAGGAGGTGCGCCTGGTCGTTCGGGCTGGCTTTCAGTGGCATGTGGCCCTCGCTTGCTGGTTATTGGACAATCGTAAAATCCCACGGGTCGGTGCGGATGTCGCTCACGCTCACGTCGACTCCCGGCAGTGCGTCACGCAGCTCCGCGGCCGCGGTGTCGAGCCACAGCCACTCGCTCGCCCAGTGCGACACGTCGATGAGGGCCGGCCCGCCGCTTACGCGGGAGTTCTCCCGCGATTCGGATGCCGGATGATGCCGCAGGTCGGAGGTGATGTAGACGTCGGCCGCGCGCACCGCCGGCTCGGAGAGCAGCGAGTCGCCCGCTCCCCCGCAGAGCGCCACCGTGCTCACCGGGCGGTCGTACTCCCCGGAGACCCGGATGCCCGAGGCCGTGGCGGGGAGGATCTCGGCCAGCAGGCGCGCGAGCCGCCCGACCGTCGTCGGCTCCGCCAGATTTCCCACCCGGCCGATTCCGCGGGTGGGCGTCTCGCCGCTCGTGATCGGTCGCGCGTCGACGAGTCCGAGCGCGGCGGCGAGCACGGCCGAGGTTCCGGTCTCGACCACGTCGGCGTTGGTGTGGGCGGCGATCAGGGCGCAGTTCGCTCGGATGAGCCGCGCGAGCACGGCCCCCTTGTAGCGATCCTCGGCGATGGAGGTCACCCCGCGCAGCAGCAGCGGGTGGTGCACGAGCAAAAGGTCGGCGCCGGCGGCGACCGCCTCATCCGCCACATCGAGCACGGCGTCGACGGCGAGATGAATGGTCGAGACCGAGGCGGCCGGATCGCCCGAGAGCACACCGGGGGCGTCCCACGCCTCGGCACCGCTCATGGGCCACAGTCGCTCGACGACCGCGTTGACGTCGACGACGGTGTGAGGCATGAGGCCATTCTACTTTCAGAGCGACCGCGGCCGATTGCCGCGGCGGTGCGATCAGGCTCGCGCGCGCTCCTGGCGCCGCACCCTGGGAACGCCCGCGACGAGCGGGGTGAGCACGCCGAGAGCGAGGGCAACCAGCACACCGATGTCCGTGCCGCCCAGGTCACTCGTCAACGGAACGCCGGTGGCCGCGAACAGGTAGCCCTCCCAGCCGAGCCAGCCGACCGTCGCGCTGGTGAAACCCAGCCCGATGGCTGTCGCGACAACGAGCATCGACAGGTTCACCCAGTTGACCGCGGGGTACACCCCGCCGCGGGCGACAAGCGATCCGGTGTCGAACCGCCGGCGGCGAATCAACATCTCCGCCGCGAAAATGCCCGCCCAGGCCGCGACGGGCACGGCGAGCGTCGTGGCGAGGTCGCGGAAGAGTGGAGTGACGTCGGCGACGGTGTAGCGGAGCAGCATCGCGACGGCGAACAGGAGGGCACCCATGATCACGGTCGCCCACGGCCGAAGCACCCTCAGCCCCGTCGCCTGCAGCGCGAAACCGCCGGAATAGACGCTCAGGATCACGCCGGAGAGCAGGCTCAGCGTCGTGGCGGCGAGGAGCGGTATCGGATACCAGGCCGGCAGGAGGGCCACGATCGTGTCGATCGGTGCCCGGGAGAGTCGGGATGCCGTGGTCGGTTTGGACGCGGCCAGGACCGCACCGTAGGCGATGAGCAGGAACGGCGCGAGGGTCGTGCCGAACGGCGCCAGAAGCATGGACGCGGCCCCGGAGGTTCCCGGTCGCTGGTAGCGCGCGAGGTCGGCGCTGCTGTTCGCCCAGATGAGACCGACGAAGCTGAAGACGAGAACGACGCCCGTTACGACCAGGATCCACGGGCCGTCGCCGATGGTGAGGGCCTTGGTGATGTCCACCGAGGTCCAGGTGAGGGCCACCAGCCCGCCGATGAGCAGGGCCGAGACGATGCTGAGCCCCAGCTGGATACGAGCGAAGAGTCCGTAGCCGAAGTAGGCGACCACCAGCGCGATGAGGAATCCCACGGCCATCGCGAGCAGCGAGACCTGACGCTCGCTGAACGGCCCGGCAAGACCCGCGCCCACCAGGATGCGGCCCGTCGATGCGACGAGTAGCCAGAGCAGCACCGCCCCCCAGAACAGACGCGTGATCACCGCGAGAACGGCCGGCACGATGTTGCCCACGTGCCCGAATGTCGCCCGGGAGGCGATCATGGTGGGCTGACCGCTCCATTTGCCGGCGAGAGTGCCGAGACCGAGCGGCAGAAAGGAGATGGCAACTCCGACGAACGCCGCGACGATCGCCTGGCGCAGGCTCACCCCGAGCGAGATGAGGATGCCGCCGAAGGCGAGGCTGAGCACCGAGGAGTTCGCCGAGAACCACAGCCAGAACAGTCGGGCCGCCCGTCCGACGCGCTGGTCGACGGCGGTGGGCTCGACCCCGAACGGCTCGACGGCGAAGGCCCGTGGCGCGTGCCGCTCCTCGTGGGGGATGACGGTCTCGGCCGGGGATGTCCGCGGGGTCTCGAGGGGCGTGATCGGCGCCGCGGTGGCGTCGGGCAGTGCGGTCGCGACGCCGGCCACCGTCACCGCGAACGGGCCGGTGGCATCCGTGGGAACCCGGTCGGTCTCGTCGACGTCGTCCTCGGGTTCCACGTCGTACCGGGGGCCGGAGACCGGCTGGGAGTCCGTGTTGAGCGGCCCGAGTTGAGGATCGAGCACCGGAACGTCGGCGGACTGTAGGTCGGCGGGATGCGGGTAGTCCGCGGCTGACGGCACGATCGACGACCAGGTGGGCACGGCGGCCACAGCGGCCACAGCGGACGTCTCGGCCGGCGTCGACCCGGCCGACGACGGTTCGACCAGGTCGTACGGTGCGGGGGTGGGCGGCGCGGCGACCGCCTCCTCTTCCGAGCTTCGTGCCGCCTGGAGAAACTCGAGGAAGCCCTCGTCAGGGGTGAGGACACCGGTGAATCCCGGACGCGCCTCCTCGACGGAGCGGATCGCCTCCGGGGTGCCGATGGCCAACATCCGCGACTCCCAGTCGCGATAGGCGCTCGCCTCATCGGCTCGGAGCCTCAACTGGTCCTCGAGCGTCCTCATCGCGTTCGCCGTGCTGCCCTCGGCCACGGCCTGGCCGTCGAACCCGCGCACGAGGTCGGCGTCGGGCAGGGACTCGCGGTGCGGGGGCGGCGGGAGCACGGACGGCGGCGCGGCGGGAGTTTCGGCCGGCGGCGGGATGGGTGGCAGCGCCACGGGAGGACCGGTGGGCGCCGGAAGATCGGCGAGCGGGATCTGCCTGGTCGGCGCCTCGTCCGGCGGCAGCACCGGCGCGGGCGGTTGCGGCGCCGCGAAGGCCGCCGGAGCCGCCGGAGTGGACGGGGCCGCCGGGGCCGACGGCGCCGGGGCGGCGGTCAGCGAGTCGGAGGGTCCAGCCGTCCGCTGAGGCTCCGGCTGAGGGCTCGGCCGGACGATGGAGATGGGACCGGAGTACCCCAGGCGCACCGATTCCTCCGACATCGCCGCGGCCAGGGCGTCGTCGTCGTAGACCTCCGCATCCTGCATGGACGTCGGCTTCTCGGGGGTGTGCGGCGGTTGTGACGGTCCGGCAACACCGCTCGTTTGCGCGTCGTCGTCAAATCCCATGCCCAAGATAATACGGGTTCAGCCGATCTTCCCCGGGAGCCGGGCCGCAACGAGAACGTAGACCGCCCCCAGGATCACGGCCAGACCGACCCACCCGGTCGCGCTGAGCCGCTCCCCCACGACCAGCACGGCCAACACCGTGGCCACCACCGGCTCGATCAGGGTGATGGTGGTCGCCGTGCTGCTGCGGATGGTGCGCAGGCCGATGCCGAAGAGCAGGTACGCGAGGAACATCGGCCCCAGCGCGAGGTAGGCGGTGATCCCGATCGTCGTCGGCGACTGCAGGAGCGGGCCTCCCGTCGCGAGCAGCACGGGAAGCAGCGCCACCGCTCCGACTCCGAACATGGCCCCCACCACCGCTCGGCTGTTCGTGCGGCCGTGCATCGCCCTGGACGAGGCGTAGGTGTAGAACGCGTAGGACAGGCCGGCGAGGAGGCCGAGCAGCACCCCGGCCGTCACGGAACCGTGGCCGGGAAGGCCAGTGGCCACCGGGCGGCCGGCGAACGCGAGCAGGGCGACGCCGAGCACCGCGGCCGCCGCGCAGGCCAGCCAGAGGCCTGTCGGTCGGCGACGCTCGACCAGCCACTCCAGCAGCGCCGCGAAGACCGGACCGGATCCCAACGACACGACGTTGCCGATGGCGACGCCGGCCAGGTTCATCGACGAGTAGAAGGCGAGCGGATAGACGAACACTCCCACGGCTCCCGCAAGCACCCACCCGCGCGAACCCGGCTCCCGCAGCACCGCGATCACCCCGCGCAACGACGTCGCGGCGAGGAGGATGCCGCCGATGGTCATCGTGGCCGCCCCGACCGCGACGGGACCCACCGAGGGAGGCATCCCCGTGGCGGCGGTGCCGGTGGTTCCCCACAACACCGAGGCGAGAACGAGGGCGACGACCCCGGTCTTCCTCACTGCGCTCGACGCCGGCCGGCGAACTCGATACCCACGAGCACCGACTCTATCGGGCGGTCCCAATCGGACGGACCCCGTCGAGCCCGCTTAATTGAAGAGGGCGGCGCGGCCGACAATCGACCGCACCGCCCCATTCCCCCGGGCACCTTCAGCGAGGTGCCCTGTGTCCTCAGATGCGTCGACGCCCCGTGATCATTCGTGCGAGGAAGATGATGACCGCGATGATGGCGAGGACGATGCCCACCCAGATCAGGAAGTTCAGCGACTGGACGAATCCGCCAGTCACGAGCAGGACGACGGCGATGACCGCCACGATGATGAGAAGGAGGTTCACGGCAATGGTGCCTTTCTGTGGTTTCGCACGAACGGTGTGCCGCCCGCGCCTCCGCAGGCCTAGAAAGGTCGATCCGCCCTGAACAGGGGGTTGATTGTGCGTCCACCAGTGGTACGTGACGCAGATACCGCTCAGCCCGCCGACTTCCGGCCCTTCGGCTTCGCCTTGGCCTTCACGCCCGCCGCACCGCGGTTCTTCTCGATGCTCTTGCGCAGCGCATCCATCAGGTCCAGCACCTCGCCGCCTCCGCGCTCCGGCTCCTCCTGCTCACCGAACGTCTCGGCTGTGCTGATCGCGTCGCCGTGCGCGAGCTTCGCCTCGATCAGCGTGCGCAACTCCTCCTGGTATTCGTCACTGAACTTGCCCGGGTCGAAGTCCGACGCGAAGCTGTCGACGAGCGACGACGACATCTCCAGTTCCTTCTCGGTGACCCGGGTCTGTTCGGTGAGTGACGGGAACTCGGCATGGCGCACCTCGTCGTCCCAGAGCAGGGACTGCAGCATCAGCACGTCGCCGTGCACCCGCAGCGCGCCGAGCCTGGTCTTCTGGCGCAGGGCGAAGTGCACGATGGCGGTTCGATCGGTCTGCTCGAGCGTCTGCCGCAGAAGGACGTAGGCCTTGGGCGACTTGGAGTCCGGCTCGAGAAAGTAGCTGCGGTCGAACATGATCGGGTCGAGCTGGTCGCTCGGCACGAATTCGACAACCTCGATCTCCCGGCTGCGCTCCGCCGGAAGTGCGGCGAGGTCCTCACTGGTGAGCACCACCGTCTTCTCGCCGTCGTCGTAGGCCTTGTCGATGTGGTCGAAGCTCACGATCTTGCCGCAGATCTCGCACCGTCTCTGATAGCGGATGCGGCCGCCGTCCTCGTCGTGCACCTGGTGCAGCGAGATGTCGTGATCCTCGGTGGCGCTGTAAACCTTCACGGGCACGTTGACGAGCCCGAAGGTGATCGCGCCGGTCCAGATCGCTCGCATTCCTCAATTCGACCACATGCGGCGTCACCGGGCGAGTGTTGACCTGAAGACATTTGCGAGTACATTCGGTCTCGAACGACCTCTGACCCTGGGCGAACGAGGACCGATGGCACCCGACGATTCCGAGAGAGTGACCGTCGACGGCCATCGCCTGACCCTGACCAACCTCGACAAGGTGCTCTACCCGTCCACCGGAACCACCAAGCGCGATGTGCTGGCCTACTACGCGGAGATCGCGGACGTGCTCGTTCCCCACGCGGCAAACCGGCCCGCCACGCGCAAGCGCTGGGTGCATGGAGTGGGCACTGCCGAGCATCCCGGCCAGTCCTTCTTCCAGAAGAACCTCGAGGACTCCGCGCCGAGCTGGGTCAAGAGGAGGACCATCCAGCACAGCGACCACTCCAACGTCTACCCGCTCGTGAACGACCGCGCGACTCTGGTCTGGCTCGGTCAGCTCGCCGCGCTCGAGATCCACGTTCCGCAGTGGCAGTTCGGCCGCACCGGGACCGTGCGCAACCCCGACAGGCTCGTGCTCGACCTGGACCCCGGCGAGGGCGTGGGTCTCGTCGAGTGCGCAGAGGTGGCCCGGTATATCAAGGCGATCCTCGGCGGGATGGGGCTCGACCCGATGCCGGTGACGAGCGGCAGCAAGGGCATCCACCTCTACGCGGCGATCGACGGCGCCCAGACCTCCGATCAGGTGTCCGCGGTCGCGCACGAGCTGGCGCGATCCCTCGAGGCCGATCATCCGGACCTCGTGGTGAGCGACATGAAGAAGGCTCTCCGGGGCGGCAAGGTGCTCGTCGACTGGAGCCAGAACAGCGCCGCGAAGACCACCATCACGCCTTACTCGCTGCGGGGCCGCGCCCACCCCATGGTCGCGGCTCCCCGCACCTGGCGGGAACTCGCCTCGCCGGACCTCGCGCAGCTCGACTACCGGGAGGCGCTGCGGCGGGTGAAGAAGCGTGGCGACCCGCTCACCGGGGTCGTCTCCGGCCACCTCGAGTCGCTCGAGCCGACGGCGGCGCGGATGCGGGGATTCGAGGCGGCGCCCGACCGGCTCGACACCTACCGCGGCATGAGGAACGCCGGAAAGACTCCGGAGCCGGTGCCCGCCGACGCTCCGGCGCCCTCGGACGGCCGGTCGTTCGTGATCCAGGAGCACCATGCTCGCCGCCTGCACTTCGACTTCCGGCTCGAGCACGATGGCGTGCTGGTGAGCTGGGCGCTGCCGAAGGGCGTGCCCACCGACCCGCAGCACAACCACCTCGCCGTGCAGACCGAGGACCACCCCCTGGAGTACGGCGAGTTCGAGGGCACCATCCCCCGCGGGGAATACGGGGCCGGCGCGGTCACGATCTGGGATGCCGGCCGCTACGACCTCGAGAAGTGGCGGGACGGCGAGGAGGTCATCGTCACCCTGCACGGGCGCGAAGACGGCGGACTCGGCGCCCCCCGACGGGTCGCGCTCATCCACACCGGCCGCGACGAGAAGTCGGCGCAGAACTGGCTCATCCACCTGATGAAGGATGCCGGGGCCGCGTCGGCCGCGCCCCCCTCGACGGTTCCCCCGCCCCACCCCGCACCGGCCGCCCCCACCACCATCGAGCCCACCACCTTCGCCCCCACCACCGTCGCCCCGATGCTCGCGACCCTCGGCAGCGTGCGCGATGTGCGGGACGACGACGACTGGGTCTTCGAGATGAAGTGGGACGGAATCCGCGCCATCGCCACCGTGGAGAACGGCACGGTGCGGCTGACCAGCCGCAACGGCAAGGACCTCACCGCGACCTACCCGGAACTCGGCGAACTCGGCTCTGTGCTCTCGGCGGGCACGGCGACCATCGACGGCGAAATCGTCGCCCTGGACTCTCGCGGTCGCCCGGACTTCGGCCTGCTGCAGACACGGATGAACCTCACGAAGGCGAGCGACGTCGAGCGCTCCGCCCGCTCGGCGCCCGTGCACTACATGGCGTTCGACCTGCTCGCGGTCGACGGCGGGAGCCTGCTGGCGACCCCGTACGACGAACGCCGGGCGCGCCTCGAGGCCGTGCTCGCCCCGGAGCCGTCCAGCAGCATTCAGGTTCCGCCCTCGCTCGGCGCGAGCGTGGACTCGGCCGTGGCGGTGAGCCGCGAACTGGCGCTCGAGGGCGTCGTCGCGAAGCGACGGACCGCACCACACCAACCGGGGGCACGGTCGCGATCGTGGATCAAGATCAAGCACCACAAGACCCAGCAGGTCGTGATCGGCGGGTGGCGGCCCGGCAACGGTCGACGGGCGTCGAGCATCGGATCGTTGCTCGTGGGTGTGCCGGAGGGGGACGCCCTCCGGTACGTCGGTCGCGTGGGCACGGGGTTCACCGACCGTCAACTCGATGACATTGCGCGCACTCTTCGGCCCCTCGCCCGCGATGCTCCCTCTCTCGACGACGTTCCGACGGCGGACGGGTCCGACGCGCACTGGGTCTCCCCCACCCTCGTGGGCGAGGTGGAGTTCGCCGAATGGACGTCGATCGGGAGGCTGCGCCAGCCCTCCTGGCGAGGCTGGAGACCCGACAAGTCTCCGGCCGAGGTGCGGGTGGAATGACCGGGTTCGCCCGTGGCCGCCCGGATAGTAGGGTTCTGTTTCAGAAAAGGAGGAAAACCCTCTTTGGTTTCGATTTATAGAGGAGAACGATCGTGGGAAAGCTTCTGTATGGCCCGACGATCGAGGTGATCTTCGATGATCGGGTGCTCGCTCACCTCCAGTTGGTCATCGGGCTCAAACTTCGTCGCGGTGAGAGCTTCTTCTTCTCGTGGCGTGACGAGCAGGGCGTCGGAGACGGCCGAAGCACCATCTGGCTCGACCCCTCAATTCCGCTCGTCTTCCGCTACAACGGTGGGCGAATGCCCAAGATCAACCGCGAGTGGCTCGAGGCCCTCACGCTGTCGTCGAACAGCGCCCAGGGCCTGCAACTCACCGACGAGGTCGGCGCACTGGGCAGGACCTCGGAGGAGCTCTAACCCATGGACACGACGAGGAGAGGGGTGCGCGGCCATGGTTGACGCAGACAAGACCAACGATCACGCCGACGACCCGGGCGTGAAGAGGTACCACGAGCCCACCTACATCGGCGACGGCCCTGGCGACACCGAATCGGCGGAGCCGCCGAAGAGGGCCGACGACATCCCATTCGACGAGGCCGTGGAGAAGGTAGAACACCCCACCCAGCCGCTCTAGCGGCCGGCGGCTAGCCGAGGTAGGAGTGCAGGTCAGCGCTGCGCAGGCGCTTGAGGCTGCGAGTCTCGAGCTGGCGCACCCGCTCGCGAGTTATGCCGTAGATCTCGCCGACCTCGTCCAGGGTGAGGGCCGGTCGGCCCTCGAGACCGAACCTGAGCCGGAGCACCGTCGCGTCCCGCGCCGGAAGGGAGTCCAGGCGGCGGCGGATGTCGTTGGACCGCAGGTCCCGTTCGACCGCGTCGAAGGGCGTCGGGGTGTCCGTGTCCTCGATCAGGTCGCCGAGCTCAGTGGCCCCGTCGTCGCCGATAGGCAGCCCGAGCGAGACGATGTCGTGTTCGGTGGCCTCGAGCTTCACCACTTCCGCACTGGTGAGTTGGGCCGAATCGGCGAGCTCCTCCACCGTGGGGGTGCGGCCGAGCACAGCGCCGAGGTCGCGGCGCAGCCGGTCGAGCTTCTCGATCTTCTCCACGGTGTGCACCGGAATGCGGATGATGCGGCTCGAGTCGGCGATTCCGCGCAGTATCGACTGCCGGATCCACCAGGTGGCGTAGGTGGAGAACTTGTTGCCGATCGTGTAGTCGAACTTCTCCACGGCACGCACCAGGCCGAGATTGCCCTCCTGGATCACATCCATCATCGGCAGGCCGCGTCCGGCGTAGCGCTTGGCGATGCTCACGACAAGCCGCAGGTTGGCGCACACGAAGGAGTCGAAGGCGCGCTCGCCGTCCCGGCGAAGCCAGTCGAGCTCCCGCTTCAGCCTCGGCGAGAGTCCCGGCTGCCGCTCGAGTCGCTCCCCCGCCAGTACGCCCGCTTCGATCCGTCTGGCAAGGTCCACCTCCTGATCCGCGGTCAGCAGCGAGGCCCGACCGATCCCCTGGAGGTAGTCCCGCACGGGATCACTCGACACCTGTGCAAAGGTGCGGGGCGCGGCAACCGCCGGGTTTGCCGTGTCGTACGCCTGAAGAGTCATCTGTCCCCCAAATTGGTCACATTAACCGTATTGGATGACAAACAATCACCGCGAGGGATTGACACCGGCAGCCACTTATGCCAGCCGGGCTGTAATTCGTCCCGGTTGTTATGCGTCGCCGGTCAGACCCAACGGGCCCGCGCGGACGGACGAGGGACGTCGGACGAACCGACGAAGTAGTTGACCGCAGCCTCCCAGCTGTTGAAGCTCACGTCACGGCGTGGCGCGTCCATGGCCATCACCTCGAACACCGAACCCCGTCTCTGAATGAGACCGAGGATCTTCTCCGGGGACTGCTCCTGCACTCGGCCGTCGCCGACCCGCCACTCGTTTTCGGAAATGCGGCGGACCTCTATGTCCGCCACCGGACAACTCCTTCGAGTCGCTTTCACACCAAACCCCCTGCTCGGAGCATCGCTGCGCGTGCTCCCCGTTGCCGGGACTGAACCGTCTCGTCTGTCGTGCGAAATCAAGGCTAGGTCAGTTCTCTGCACAAACAAGGGATTGACATTTCCGGGTCGCAATGGGTATTCCGGGAGTGACGGATTCGGTCCCCGGCTCTGGGCCGTGGGCCACGCCGCCGAGAAGGAGGTTTCCATGAGCGCTCGGATGCTCGAGGTGCTTGGACGCACCCTGGTCGAACTTCGCCACGAGCCGACGGCGAAGCGCGTGCGGGGCCTCGTCGGCGACACCGTCGTCGTCGACACCGATCACGCTGTTCTGGTGTGGGAACCCCGACGGGTCGTACCCACCTACGCCGTGCCGCTGGCGGATCTGGGCGGCGAGGTGAGGGATGCGGCGCAGGGCACCGAGGGGGAGGACGACATCGGATTCCCCATGCCCGACCTCAGCTCACGACCGGTACTCGACCCGCGCATCCCCTTTGCAGTCCACAGCACGGAGGGACGCCCGGTGACTATCACACCCCCGGGAGGTTCCCGCTCCGTGGCCGGCTTCCTGCCGGCCGATCCTGACCTGGCGGGCCTCGTCATCCTCGACTTCGCGGGCATCGACCGGTGGCTCGAAGACGACGACCCGGTCGTGAGCCACCCGCACGACCCGTACAGCCGGATCGACATCCGCGGGTCGTCCCGGCGGGTCCAGGTCGCCCTCGACGGTCGGATTCTCGCGGACTCGACTCGGGCCATGCTGCTCTACGAGACGCTGCTGCCGGTGCGGTTCTACTTTCCTCCCGACGACGTGCTCGTCGAACTCGAGCCAAGCGACACGCGCTCCTGGTGCGCGTACAAGGGCGAGGCGTCCTACTGGTCCGTGCGGATGCCCGATCGCCTCGAGCGCGACATCGCCTGGCGCTACGACACCCCGCTCGACGATGCGCTGCGGGTGCGCGGCCATGTCGCGTTCTTCGACGAACGGGTCGACATGGTGGTGGACGGCGCCACCAGGGCGCGCCCCATCACACCGTGGTCGCGGGCCCGCGACTGAAGGCCGGCTGTGCTGACCAGGGACGCTGGCTAACCAGCTGATGGGTGGGCGGGCTGCGATCGCGGCATGGCCCTTGCCTTGGCACGGGTTGTGCAGGACGTCCTGGTGATCTGCGGGTGTCCGCCCCGCAGACTCCCGTTGTGCAGGACGGGTTGTGCAGGACGGGTTGTGCAGGACGGCAGGACCGGTTGTGCAGGACGGGTTGTGCGTTCACGGGTGCGCGCCCCGGCGACTCCCGTTGTGCAGGACCGGTTGTGCAGGACGGCTCGAACGGATAGCGAGGACGAGAGGTGCAGAAACGACGCGAGCGTCCTGCAGACCGGGACCCTTTGGGTCACCACATCCCTGCCGCGTCCTGCACAAGCTGTCCTGCACAACTGGAGTCTGCGGGGTAGGCACCCACACCACCGGGGGTCCGCCCTGCAGAACACGGCCCGACAGACGCGGACGGCACCGCCAGAGGCCCGCCGACGGCCACACGCGATCTTCCGTAACGGTGTTTACGTCAACGCAGCATCAGGGGGGAACAGAACGCACCCCCCATCAGCCAACCCGCCTGGGCAGTAACGCTAGCGGTTGCCCTTGGTGCAGGTCTGCTGCGACGCCGACTGTCCGGAGACGTCTGACGGCAGGGCGACTGCGGACGATGTCGGATCCGGCGTGGCGGAGCCGGTTGCCGAGGGCGTGGCAGGAGCGCTGGCGCCGGGCGCCGGAGTGACCGGCGCGGCCGGGTCGACCTCTGCGGCGCGCCCCGTCTTGCCGGTGAGCGTCACCGGCTGGTCTGCCCGTAGGGCGGCATTGAGAATGTTCGCCGAGGACTGCTGGGGGATCACCCTGGCGGGGTTTGCCGGGTCGCCGATTGTCGGGTACTGAAGGAACACCATGTTCTCCAGGCCGATTCCCTTCAGGGCGAGCGCGATCGAGACGAGGTTGGTCGGTCTGGTGAGTCCGTCGGAGAGCTGCATGTTCGCCACGGCCGCCTTGGCCAGCCCATACAGTGTGAGCGGGTTGCTGAGCACCCCGGCGCTCGTCACCTTGCGCATGAGCGCCGAGAGGAACACCTGCTGGTTGCTGATGCGACCCAGGTCGCTTCCGTCGCCCACGCCATGGCGGCTGCGCACGAAGGCCAGGGCCGTCGCCCCCTCGAGGGTCTGCTGCCCAGCCGGAAGGTCGAGTTGCACGAACTTGTCCTTCACCGGGGTCGCGAGACACACGGTGACCCCGCCGACGGCGTTGGACATCGCGATGACGCCACCGAAACTGATCTCCGCCGCGTACGGGATGCTCAGCCCGGTCATCTTCTCCACGGTGAGCACGGTGCAGGAGAGCCCGCCTCGGGCGAGAGTCGAATTGAACATGACCCCGCTGGCCGCCGGGCGATCGCCGCAGGCGGGAGCCGAGACGATCATGTCGCGGGGGAAGCTCACCACCGACGCGTTCGTGTGGTCGGCTGAGATGTGCAGAAGCATCGTGACGTCGTTGTTGCCAGCGCCCGAGCTTCCGGCCAGATCGCTCTTGGTCTCGAAACCGGCCTGGCCGGTGCGGGTGTCCGTGCCCACGAGCAGCAGGTTCGCCCCACCCTCGATCGCGCCGATGTCGGGCACCGGCTTCGCCTTGGTGCCGGGAAGCGTGGCCAGGTGGATGCCCGGCTTGGTGTTCGAGACCGTGTCGTAGATCGCGAAGGCGGCCACCGAGGCGGTGCTCACTGCCAGCACTCCCACGACGGCGGCAAGCCACTTGGCCGCCGTGGCTAAAGGATGCCGCGAGCGCAACTGCCCGTGCCTGGTGGGAGCTCCCTCGCTGCGGTTTCGGTTTCGCGGGCGCAACGGAGCGGACGCCGATGGCAGATTGTCCGTCATGTCGTCACCCTTTTCCGTATTGTCCAGCAAGACATCAGTGAAATCTAGCCCATCCGCCCTCCACAACCTCTGTGAATGGCGCCAACCTGAAGCGCATCAGTCCAGAGCGACCACACTTGCGGTTCCGCCGGTCAGGCGCAATAACTCCTCGAAGGTGGTGGGGAAGACCGCGTGCGGATGCCCGGCCGACACCCACACCCGCCGAGGCGCGCGCGAGGGAACCACCGAGCCGGTCGCCCAGCAAGTGGGTGTCAACGCGATGTGCGCCGGAGGCGATGATCATGATCACCTCTCCGTCGAGCCTGAACACGAGCGAGTTGGCTATTGCTCCGACGTCGACCCCGAGGGCGGCCGCCGCCTCGAGAGCGGTGGCCGTTGAGGCTTCGAACCAGTGGGTTCTCGGCTCGATGCCGTGGGCGAGGAGCACCCCCTCTACCAGCCGGACCTCCTGGGGTGTGTCTTCGATCACTCTGGGAGTCTAGAAGACGCTCTGGTACCCTTGGGGGCCTAGTCGCCCGACGTGCGAACAGCCCGCGCTGAACCGATCCGTCCGCGCAGGACCGCAAGCCTATGAATTTTACTCGCCGCCTTCTCGATTCCCGCCGCACTCCGGTGCCGGGCCTACGCGCCCCCCGGCGCACGAAGAAGGCCCTGTCGGTGTGCGCGGCGAGCGCGGCTTTCGCCCTCATCGCCATCTTCCTCGTGCCTCCCGCCCCGCCCAGCGCGGCGGCGCAGCTGGACGCGTACATCGCGGCGCACTCCCAGGCGATCGCCGTGAAGGAGACCGTGCAGCTGGGCGGCATCGACCGCGATTCGTACTCCGCCACGGCCGGTCAGCAGTCGTTGGCCGCGGCCGGCACGAACTACGACTGGGCGAAGCTCGTGCTGGTTTCGGGCGGATGGCCGACCTCGGAGTCCAACGTCACCGTGCTGGTTCGCTGGATGCGGCAGGAAAACGGTCCGCCGAGCTGGTTCAATCGCAACAACCCGCTCAACAACGGCCTCGGCTCCGGCGGAGGCGGTGGCACCGGCAGCTACCCGAATCTCGTCATCGCCGCCCAGAAGGTCGCCGAGAACCTGCACCGCAACTCGGCCTTCGGCACGATCGCCGCCGCCTTCGCCGCCTCGGCGCCGACGAACATCACGGAGCAGGCCATCTGGGCGTCGCCCTGGGCGAGCAGTCACTACGCCAACGGCTCCCACTGGCACTACACGCCGGTGCCCGTGGTCAAGGCTCCGGCCAGCGCCTGGTGACCGCGACGGCCGCAGCGGCGACCTAGCCGGTAACGCCGTTCTCCACCGACGCCGCGATGGCCGTCACCGTTCGCTCGAGGAACAGCACGATCTCGTCCGACGGCATCTCGGTGTTGAGCGCGCTCTCGACCAAGGCCTCCTCGGCGAAGGCCACCCACGATCGCAGGGCGATCCGCAGCAGCTCGGAGTCGGCGACACCGAGCTCCAGGAACACGGCGATCACCCGCTCGGCCTGCGATGCTCGAGCCTGCTCCACCACCTCGCGCACCTCCGCGTTGCCGCTGGCGGCGCCGCGCACGAGGGAGAAGAAGGTCTCCCGATGGTCGCGCACGAACTGCACGATCCTGGTCAACGTGTCGCGCAGCCGATCCAGCGGCGGGAGGTCCTGCGACGGCTCGGTGGCGTGCAGCATGCTGTCGCGGGCCGTGCGTACCACCTCGCGGTGGAGACCGTGCTTCGAGCCGAAGTAGTAGAAGAGGAGCCCGCGCGAAACCCCCGCCTGCCCAGAAAGATATTCGATGGTGAGCGCCTCGAGCGGCCGGTCCACCAGCGCCGCGACTCCGAGTGACACCAGCTGGGCACGACGCTGCTCGGGGGTCAGTCGGGTGCGCCGATCCGCTTCCATGCTGCGAGCCTATCGGCAGCACCCCCTATTGACATCTCGTCAATAGGCTGTAGCGTCGCTGCTGCACGACATCGGCGCCGGAGGGCAACCTTCGCTACGGATGGAACGATTCGACTCGTGATGGGTCGCTCTAGCAACGAAGCTCGGCCAGAACGACGAGACGCTACGCCCCCGCGCGGCGCTCGGCCCGGATCAAGGAGGATCTCATGAAGTTCCGAACTCTCACGAAAACCCATGCCGGCAGGATCATCCTCGCCGCGGTTCCGGTGGCCGTCGTGTCCACCGTGCTGATGGCCGGGGTGGCCAACGGAGCCGTTCCCGTGTCGTTCGCCGTGTCCGGCAGCCAGTTCCAGATCAGCGCCACCCAGCTCGACGGCACCGGGTTCTCCCAGTACGCCGGTGTCACCAACGACACTGCCGGCAAGCCGCACCAGGTCGCCATCGCCAATATCGCCTCGGCGAACCTTGCCGACCTCTGCCAGTCGGTGGTCACGGACACCCCCCTCGGCAAGGTCGGTCTCGTCATCACCGCGGGAGGGGGCGGCAAGCCTGCCACCGCCACGGACCTCCAGATCGGCATGACCGACCTCAAGGGCGACTCCACCTTCAACAACATCCGAATCGGGGTCGACGCGTCGACGGTCAAGACCAGTCACAAGGGCACGGCCGGCGACTTCGCCCAGGACGCCGACACGGTCAAGATCGCGCACCTCGAGCAGACCGCGTGGTCGACCCAGGCCTCGGTGTTCACCCTCACCGGAATGCACCTGAAGCTCACCGACGGAAGCAAGGGGTGCTTCTAGTGAGCGCCTCGGCCCACGCCGAAGTCGGCGCCCCGACCAGACGCGCGGCCTTCCGTGCCTGGTCCCGGCGCAGGCCGTTCCTCGGCGGAGTCCTCATCGCCCTCGCCGGCGTGGAGATGTTCTTCTCGGGGCAGCTCGACATCGGCAAGATCCACGTGCAGGTGGGCATCGAGGGGCTTCAGGCCACGATCATCCCCGTACTGCTCGTGCTGCTCGGCGTGCTGGCGGTCACGATGCCGGTTCACCGGATCTTCTACGGCGTGCTCGCCCTGGCCGTGTCGGTGTACTCCCTGATCGGCGTCAACCTCGGCGGATTCTTCATCGGGATGCTGCTGGGCGCCGTCGGGGGCGTGCTGGTGGTCTCGTGGCTGCCGAAGCCGGCAGGCGCAGACGCCGAGAAGCGGGACTCCGCGCTCTCCGACGAGTCCTCGCCCCCGCTGGCATCGAGTCGATCGTGACCGGTGCCGCCGCGAGGACCGCGGTCGCCGCCTGCCTGGTGGTAGCCCTCACCGGGGTCGGCGCCGCACGGGCCCCGGCCGCCGAGGCGGCAGTGTGCATCCCACTCGTGACACAGTGCGGCCCGGCGACGCCCTCCCCGACCCCTGCGCCCGGTCCGGTGGCGGCCCCGATCGTTCCGCTGCCTGGCGTCGGTGCGACCCCGGGAGCAGCGCCCCCGGTGGCGGCACTGGCCGACCCGGACGCCCCGACCTTCACCCTGCCCGCCGCCCAACTCGGCGGCTCGTCGATCTCGATCAAGGGGCTGCACTCGGTCACCGCGGTGACCGTGCCGCTCGCGAACGGCACCCGCACGCCCGTGCTCAAGATCGTCGCGGACGATGTCGTCGTCGACGACTTCATGCTCGACGTGCGCAAGGCCACTGGTCCCTCGCTCGTGACCAACGCCACGCGCATGCACCTGCACGGAGACGTGCGCATCTACCTCGATTCGATCACCGGATCCCTGCTCGATGGCACGGCGCTCACTCTCGGGGCTTCGACTCCCCCACCGGGCAACGAGCTGCCGCCGACACTGCTTCGGGTGAACCTCGGCCTCGTCGGTGTGACAGCCGCGTCGATCGTCTTCACCTCGCCGCACCAGTCGCTGAAGGGATAGCCGCCCTGGGCTTTCCCGAATCGCCGAGGCAGGCCACACTGGACGGGTGATGGATGGCCGACTGATGCTGCTGGACACGGCGGCGCTGTACTTCCGCGCGTTCTACGGCATCCCCGACACGGTGAGGGCTCCGGATGGGAGCCCGGTGAACGCTGTGCGCGGCCTGTTGGACATGATCGCCCGACTGGTCACCGACTTCCGGCCGACGGACATCGTCGCCTGCTGGGACGACGACTGGCGGCCGCAGTGGCGCGTCGACCTCATCCCCGGCTACAAGGCGCACGGGTGGCGGAGCTGGTGCCGGGCGGGCCCGATGTCGAGGTCGTGCCCGACCTGCTCGTGCCGCAGGTGCCGATCATCGCCGAGGTTCTCTCCGCCCTCGGAATCGCCACCGTCGGCAGGCCGGAGTACGAGGCCGACGACATCATCGGCACGCTCGCCGCGACGGCGGCCGGCCCCGTCGATGTCGTCACCGGAGACCGCGACCTCTTCCAGGTCGTCGACGACTCCCGTGGCGTGCGCGTGGTCTATACCGCCCGGGGAATGAGCAATCTCGAGATCGTCACGGATGACGTGCTGCGCTCGAAGTACGGAGTCACGGCCGTTCAATACGCCGACTTCGCCGCCCTTCGGGGCGACGCCTCCGACGGCCTGCCCGGTGTCGCAGGTATCGGCGAGAAGACGGCGGCCTCTCTGCTCGCCGAGTTCGGAAGCCTCGACGGCATCATCCGGGCGGCGGCGGATTCGCACACCGCCCTGTCCGCGCGGGTGAGGGAGAAGATCCGCGCGGCCGACGACTACCTTGCCCGCGCCCGGGCCGTGGTCGCCGTCGCGCGCGACCTCGAGCTGCCGGCCTTCCACTCGGGCATCGGAATCCCGCACGCGGGACGCGACGAGCTGGAGCGCCTCAGGGCTCGCTGGGGACTCGGGGACTCGCTCGGCCGGGCGGTTTCCGCGCTCGATCTGGCCACGCAGGCGCCGTCCGCGAAGTGATCCTCGACGCGTCAGGCGTCCAGCACTGTCTCGCTTTCCGGCCGGGAGCAGCAGGTGAGGATCTCGGACGATTCCGGGCGCTCCAGGGGCTCGGGGGCGTAGGCCACCTCGCCGCTCAGCAGCCCGGTGACACAGGTGTGGCACACGCCGGTTCGGCAGGAGAATCGCACCGAGACGTCGCAGGCTTCGGCCAACTCGAGAAGCGAGCCGAACCGATCCGTCCAGTTCACGGTGAGCGCGCTTCGGGCGAAGGTGACGGCCGGACCCGTCCCCGGCTCGCCGGCCGGCTGGTGCGGTGCGAGGCGCTCGCTGGGCGCGACCCCGGGCATCACCGGCGCCAGGGCGCCGAAGACTTCGAAGTGGATTCGTTCCGGGGCGAATCCGAGGGCGACCAACGACTCCGTCATCCCCGTGATGAATCCCGTCGGTCCGCAGACGTAGACGTTCGCGCTCACGGGAAGGTCGAGATGACGCAACCCCTCGGCGTCGAGGCGACCCGACCTGATGCCCAGCCCGGCGGCACCCGACGGCGCGGACGAGCGCGTGAACCAGACGAAGGATCGGGCGGCCGGGAGCCTCGCGAGAAGATCGTCCACCTCAGTGGCGAGTCCGTAGTCCGCCTCGGTCTTCGCCACGTGCAGCCACCACACCTGCCTCCGGGGGGATCCCGATGCCACGGAAGCCAGCATGGAGAGCACCGGCGTGATGCCGATTCCGCCGGACAGCAGCACGAGTGGTTCGTCGCCGTCGTCGAGCACGAACTCTCCCCGGGGAGCGGCGACCTCCACAACCGTGCCGACTGAGACCCTGTCGTGAAGGAAGGCGCTCACCGAGCCGTGCTCCTCGCGCTTGACGGTGACTCGATACGTGGCGTCGTCTGGTCGGCCCGAGATCGAATAGCTGCGCACGCCGGAGTCCCCCGCCAGTCGAAGCGTCAGGTACTGGCCCGGTCTCGCGGCGGGGACCGCGGCGCCCGTGCCGTCGGTCAGGTGAAACGAGCGGATGCCGGGCGCCACCTGCACGACCTTCGTCACCGTGAATGGGCGAAACCCGTTCCAGGCCGGCTCCCGCCCGATCTCGGGCGGTGCCCCCGTCTCGCCCGCGTCCGCCGCGGCGAGCAGTTCCCGAAAGGACTGCTGCCAGCCGGGGCTCAGGGCCGGCACATCCACCGCCAGTTTCAGCCGGTCGTGTGCCCGGTCGGGCAGGTAGAGCAGCGCGTCGATGTCGGCGACGGACAGCCCGTGCCGGCCGCGACGCACCCTGACGATCTGATCGCCCGCCCGCACCTCTCCTTCCCTGATCACCCGCAGGTAGAAACCCGGGCGACGATGGGAGACGAGCAGCGACGGCATCTCCGGCACCCCCAGGCGCAGCCCGACCCGAAAGCACGTCACGCGCGGTTGGGTGACCTCGAATTCGGCCTCCCCGATCCGATACCGGTCGCCGATGCAGACCTCGTCGTCCGCCAGGCCCGCCACGGTGAAGTTCTCACCGAAGTTGCCCGGCACCAGGTCATCGCGGTGAAGCTCCCGCGACCAGTGCTCGTACGATTCCTGCTGGTACACCATCACGGCGCGCTGCTCTCCGCCGTGCCCGGCGAGGTCCCCCTGGCCGTCACCGTCGACGTTGAGCCGTCGGACGAGCCGAGGGCCGTCCACCGGGTGCTTGTAGATCCCGGTGTGGACGGTGCTGTCGTTCCAGGGAACGTCTCTCGGCAGCCCGACGTTCACTGCCAGCAGGGTTCCGGCAACGACGTCGTCGCGAACGCCATCGGTCGCGCTATTCATCTGAGAGGCATCCCTCCGTCGAAGTGATCTGCTGCGATTATGCCGCCCCCGGCTCGGCGCCGACAGCGCTCGACCCGGCTGAACGGTGTTGCTCAGGAGGGTCGCGGCTGGTGGATGCCCGGCGACGGAGCTGAGTGTTCACCAACACCACACCAACACGCTCCCAGCACCGGTCGTCTTCACGGCCGCACCGACTCCCGTGCCCCGATTGCTTGCCAACACCGACGTGCCTTCAGTCTGCGCGCGGTCATCCCAGCGACCGATCGAGACTCGAATCGAGGTCCGAAGTCACTCGATGGGCGAACGATTGCCCGGGCCTCCCCGCTCGGTCCCTCGCCACGCCGTGCACCGCGCATCAGGCTGCGTTGTCGAGGTTTCGGAGTCGTGCGCAGTCAGGGTACAGAATTCAGTGCATGGAGATGGCTGCAGGGCGTCGGTCTGCGCGAGGGCGAAGGCAGTGGGGCGCCAGCGCACGACCGGCGTCCAGCGTCACGATGACGGCGAACGACGAGGCAGTCCGGGCAGTTCGGGCGGGCGAGCTCGATGCGGACGCGGCCGCGGACCTCCTGATCGAACGGATGACCGATGCGGAGCTCCTCGGCCTGCTCGACGGCGACTCCCCCCGACGGCTCCTGCCGTTCATCCCCCTGCTTCTCGGCCGGCGGCCGTTCGTTGCGGGCGCGGTCCCGCGCCTGGGCATCCCCGGCATTCGGTTCAGCGATGGCGCCCGCGGCGTCGTGATCGGGGCCTCCACCGCTTTCCCCGTCACGATGGCGCGGGCGGCGACCTGGGATCCGTCGCTGGAGGAGCAGGTCGGCCTCGCCATCGGCGAGGAGACCAGGGCACGGGATGCGAACTACTCCGCGTCGGTGTGTGTCAATCTGCTCCGCCATCCCGCCTGGGGCCGAGCGCAGGAGTGCTACGGGGAGGATCCGGTGCTCACTGGCCGGATGGGATCGGCCATGACCCGCGGCATCCGCGTGAACGTGATGGCGTGCGTGAAACACTTCGCACTCAACTCGATGGAGAACGAGCGCTTCGAGGTCGATGTGTCGGTGGACGAGCACGCGCTGCATGAGGTGTACCTTCCGCACTTCAAGGCGGTGGTGGATGCCGGCGCCGACTCGGTGATGACCGCCTACAACCGGGTGCGCGGCGAGCACATGGACGTGAACAGCGCCCTGCTCACCGATGTGCTGCGGCACGAATGGGGTTTCGCGGGATTCGTGACGAGCGATTGGGTGTTCGGCACTCACCACGCGGTCGCCAGTCTGCAGGCGGGAATGGATGTGGAGATGCCCCTCCGGCTGCTGCGCGCCCGCGCCTTACCGGCGGCGCTGCGGTCTGGTGCATTGTCTCGGGCGACGGTGTTCCGGTCGGCGCACCGTGTTCTTCGAACGATCGTGTTGCATGAGGCGACCCGTGAGCCGGCGAGTCCGAGCGCCGACGTCATCGCCTCCCCGGCGCACCGGGGGCTCGCCCGCCGGGTCGCCTCGGAATCGATCGTGCTGCTGAAGAACGAGCCCGTGGGTGCGGCCCCGCTGCTGCCGCTGGACCCCGGCATCCGGCACCTCGCGGTCGTCGGCCGGCTGGCGGCACTGCCGAACCTCGGCGACCACGGCTCGTCACGCGTTCGGCCTCCCTCGACGGTCTCGCCGTTGCAGGGGCTGCGCGAGGCGCTTCCGGGTGTGCGGATCACGACCGCATCCGGCCCGAGCGCACGGGCCGCCGCCGCTGCCGCCGCCGCCGCGAACACGGCGATCGTGGTCGTCGGCCTTGACCAACACGACGAGGGCGAGTCGGTCGTCACCGGCAGCGTCGAGGTGGGCGTGCTCGGCCGGGCGTTCAGCGCGGGGCCTCTTCGGGCGCCGCTCATCGGACTCGCTCAGCTGGCGTCGCACTTCGTGCGGGGCGGCGACCGCAGCTCGCTCGATCTGCGTCCGTCCGACGTGGAACTCATCACGGCTGTCGTCGCGGCCAACCCCCGGACCGTGGTGGTGCTGATCGGGGGAAGCGCGATCCTGACCGAGGCCTGGCGAGAACGCGTGCCGGCACTGCTCCTCGCGTGGTACGGCGGGATGGAGGGCGGCCGCGCGCTCGCGAGCGTGCTCACCGGCGAGGTGGAACCGGGTGGCCGCCTGCCGTTCGTCGTGCCGACCGATGTCTCGCACCTTCCCCCGTTCGACAGTGCCGCGAAGTCCGTCGTCTACGACGCCCGCTGGGGTCAGCGACTGCTCGACGCGGAGGGACACGTGGCCGCGTTCCCGTTCGGATTCGGCCTCGGCTACACAACGATCGAGCACCGGCTGATCGACCACCGCTTCGACGACACGGGCGGCAGCGCTGAGGTGCACGTGACCAATACCGGCGACCGCGAGGGCTCGACCGTCGTGCAGCTCTACGCCGCGGACGTGTCGGTCCGCAGGCCAGTGGCCCAGCTGCTGGGCTTCCGGAAGGTGACGCTGCGGCCCGGTGCGGAGGCGACCATAAGAGTCACACTGGATGCGGGGCCCACGCTTCAGCGCGATCCGACGACACGCCACTGGTCTCCCCGCGCGGGCGAGTGGGCCGTGCTCGCCGCCCAACACAGCCCGATCGGCTGGGCGGACGCGAGCCCGTTACGACGCACCGAACTATCGATCGACGAAGACGGTGCTCGGGGCGGCGGGCCGGCCTGAGTCCGGTACGGGTCGTGTCCCGCCGGTCAGCCGGGCGGGAGGGAAACCGGTGCCGTGAGCCCCTCGACCCGCACGGGCAGCGCGTCGTCGCCCCACAGTATGGCGCGAAGCAACCGCGGGGCCTCCCACCGGAGCGACACCGTCGCTTGGCCGCGCTGCAGCACCAGCCCCCCATCCGGAGTCGCGTACCGCTTCTGCAGATCGCCCAGCTCCTCGGCTCGCAGAAGCGCGACCGTGCTGCCTGCAGCCGTGTCGATCAAGCGGACCAGCGCGGAGGGTCCCGTCAAATCTGTCGCGACGACGCGCCCCTGACTCGCGGCGAGGATTGTCTTCTGCGCCGCGCGGCTCACGACCAGCGGACGGGACGGCCCGTCCAGAAGGCCGGCCAGCACGTCCGCCGCAGCGTCAGGGCGGCCGGTTCTCTGTGCAGCCGCCTGCATCCGCTGCAGACGGCCCGGCTCACGCAGCACCTCGTCGATCTTCCAGCCGATGGTGGCGGCAATGTTGCAGCGGACCGCCGCCCCCTGCTCCATCAGGTAGTCCCCGTTGCGAACCTCCTGCCCCGGGATGGGATTCACCAGCACCATGGGCAGCCCCGCGGCCATGCACTCCGACGCCGACAAGCCGCCCGGCTTGCCCACGAACAGGTCGGCGCGACGCAGCAGCTGCGGCATCTCCGTAGTGAAGCCGAGCACGCGGTAGCGGTCCCCCGCGGGCGCCACCAGCTGCTCGATGCGCTGCCGCAGCGCGTCATTGCGTCCGCACACGACTGTCGCCGTGAACGGGGAGCGCATGTGCAGCGTCTGCCGCACGACCGCGACCGCGTAATCGCCGCCGCTCGCGCCCGCGGATATCAGCAGCATCGGGGCGTCGTTCGCATCTCGCGCTGGCGCGACGTCCACCTGGGCGGCAATCGGGATTTCCGTGGCCGCGACCCGGTCGGGAGGCAGACCGAGCGCCGTCAGCTCCATCCTCGCCTCCTCCCTGGCCACGAAGAGCGCGTGAAACGCGCCCGTGAGCCACAGACCCTGGAAGTCATAGTCCGTCGTGACCACAGCGGTCCTGGCGTCGATCACGCCGCGAAGGAGAAGTGATGCCACGAGCTGGGCGGGCAGGAAGTGGGTGCACACTATCGCGGTCGGTCGGAATCGCTTGATCGCGCTGATGACCGGAAGGGAATTCGCTTGCGTCCAGGGGTCGATCGGCCCGCGGCGACGAAAAGGAGGGTCGCTGATGTTGTAGCCCCACTCGACCAGCCACGGCAATTCCTCGACAAGGACGAAGTAGCCCTTCCCCAGCACGTCGCGGTAGAGCGCGCTGCTCGTCTGCAGCACGTCCAACACCTGCACCTCGGCGACGTCGGCGCGCGCGGCGCTCGCTTGCTCCACCGCCGCCGCGGCACTGTTATGCCCCGCTCCCACCCCTGCGGACAGGATCAGCACGCGCTCCCCTCCAGCTGTGTTGGGGCCTCTTAACGACGTGCTGCGCATGAGGAGATGGTAGCGGGCGGTACCACCCACCCGCCGATCGTTATGTAAGCCGGGTCAAACCGCTGGCCGTCCGTCTGGTTCGTCGGATGCCCGCAGCCGAACCTTGGTGTGGTGGGCCCTACCGGGCTCGAACCGATGACATCCACGGTGTAAACGTGGCGCTCTACCAACTGAGCTAAAGGCCCGCAATCGGAGCGCCTCGCGGCGCCCGGTCACGACGAAGTTTTATCGTACAGTCTTCGCGGACTGTCCGCGCAAGGTGCACGACCCGAGACGTACACTCGCACCATGCCCAGCAGATCCAGCACTAAGAAGACGCCTACCGACCCCGGACGGGCCGCCGCGGAGGGACTCACGACCTCACCGAGTCCGATTCGAGATTGGCACGCCGATCACAAGGCACACCTGACCCGCGGCGAACGCGCGGCGGACCTCATGCGCAACGGCATGGGCAGCTGGGCCTTCGTGGGCGGATTCGTCGCCTTCATGATCGTGTGGGCGATCATCAATACGGTGACGAAGGGCTGGGACCCGTACCCGTTCATTCTCCTGAATCTGTTCCTGAGCATGCTCGCGGGGCTCCAGGGCGCGATCCTGCTGATCGCAGCGAAGAGGCAGGACGCCATCGCGGCCGCGCTCTCCAAGCACGACTACAACACAAACGTCGCGGCCAAGAAGGACATCGAGGCGGTGCTCGAAATCAACAAGGGCCAGCTTGTGATGATCGCCGACCTGCAGGAGATCCTGGGCAGACTCGACCCGGCGGGAACGAAGAAGAGCTAGGCGGTGACCGGGGCGAGTTCGGCGAGAGCCGCGCGGTAGTCGGCGATCGAACGGGGCTGGCCGGGTGCGGTGATGAAGCTCGCGCGGATGATGCCGCTCCGGTCGATGAGGAAGCTGGCCCGGTTGGCGAAGCCCTTGTCCTGCAGGAACACCCCGTACTCCTTGGCGACCGAGCCGTGCGGCCAGAAGTCGGCAAGAAGGTTGAACTCGTAGCCCTCCTTCTCGGCGAACGCCCTCAGGGTGGCCTTGGAATCCACGGAGATGCCGATCAGCTCGATGCTCTTGTCGGCGAAGAGGGCGAGGTTGTCGCGAAGCTCGCACAGTTCGCTCGTGCAGGTGCTCGAGAAGGCGAGCGGGAAGAAGACGAGGGCCGCCGGCTTCTTGTGGCGGAAGTCGCTGAGCCTGATGTGCTCCCCGAACTGGTTGGGGAGTTCGAAGTCGGGTGCCTGGGTGTCGTTTTCCAGAGCCATGGTCTTTGTCCTTATCCCCGGCCGAGGTGAACGGCCGGTAAACACGGTTCGCAATCCTACGCCCGTGCGCCGTTGGCACCAACTACTGCGGGTCCTGCACCGTGACGCTATAAGTGAACGACCGGGATTCGCCCGGCAGAAGGGTGAACTGGCCCGGCTTCTGCGCGTACTCCCCGGCGAAGTCCCGAGGCGCCGTCATGCCGTACCAGGGCTCGATGCAGAGGAACGCACCCGGAGCCTTCGACCACAGTCCGAGCAGCGGAAAGTCGTCGAAGCGCATGGTGAGTGATGGCGCGGCGGGGGCCGAATAGCGCACGGAGCGACTGGTCAGGGCGTCGAAGATGATCGCATCCGCCTCGAAGAGCGACTCGTCGAGGGCCAGGGTGGACCCGCGCACGGGGCTCTCCACGGCATCCGGAAGCAGAAGACCCCCGGCAAGCCGTCGGATCGGGGCCGGCTCATCCTCGGCGAACTCGAGGGTGTGGCTCTCGGGCGCGATCCCTTCGGCGAGCGGCCAGGCGAACGCCGGATGTCCGCCGATCGACGCCGAGAACGCCTCACCGCCCGGGTTCTCCACCGTGTGCCGAATCGACAGGGTCTCCCCCTCGACCGTGAATCGCACCGCGAGACAGAAGGCGAACGGAAACTGGCGCCGGGTCTCCTCGGTGTCCACGAGGATGAACTCCGCCGAGGTGGCGGTGTTCTGCCCCACCTCGAACGGCAGGTCCCGCGCGAAGCCGTGCTGGCCGATGGGGTGCGCGACGCCGTTGTGAACGAGCAGATCCCCGGGCATCCGCCCCACGAGCGGAAACAGCACGGGCGCGCGCCGGTGCCACGGGTCACCGCCCTGCCAGAGAAGCTCGCCGCCGCCCCGGTGCCGGAGGCTCGAGAGCTCGGCACCGAGGGGGTTGATCGCCACGCGAAGGATGCCGTTGTCCAGTTGCAGGAAGCCCATGACGTCGACGCTACTCCGCCCACTCGGCCCCCGGCGCGCGACCATGCCCGGCACGCGAACTAGAATCGTTGAGGCCCTGCACGTCGGGCCGGTGGTCGCAACCCGATCGCCGGTCGTGCTTGGCGCACTTTGTCCGCGAACAAGAGCGAGGTCAACGTTGACGGTGAACGACCAGGACCCATATTCGGTGCACCACATCGACAAGGACCCTGAGGAGACTGCCGAATGGCAGGAATCCCTCGATGGTCTGGTGGCCACACAGGGCCACGAACGAGCACGCGAGATCATGCTCAGCCTGCTGAAGCGCTCCAAGGAGCTGCACCTCGGCGTGCCCATGGTGCCCACGACGGACTACCTCAACACGATCGCCCCCGAGAACGAGCCGGAGTTCCCCGGCGACGAGGACCTTGAGCGTCGCTACCGCGCCTGGCTGCGCTGGAACGCCGCGATCACGGTGCACCGCGCCCAGCGCCCCGGCATCTCGGTCGGGGGGCACATCTCCACCTATGCGGGATCCGCCACCCTCTATGAGGTCGGCAGCAACCACTTCTTCCGCGGCCAGGACCACCCGGGCGGTGGCGACCAGGTGTTCTACCAGGGCCACGCCTCCCCCGGCATGTACGCCCGC
>NZ_JAYSJZ010000001.1:0-74595 GCF_043726815.1 Lacisediminihabitans sp. | reverse complement strand
TGCTCCCATGGGGAGCGCGGACGTCACGAAGAGCACTCGGCAGAATTGCAGGTGGAAAGCAGAAATGAATCCCAAGACGAACACCCGTGACTCGAACGCTCCGATCCTCGAGGTCAGCAAGCTCGGAGTGGAATTCTGGGTCGGAGGCGAATGGATTCCCGCCGCCAAGAACCTCGACTACGTCGTTCGCCCCGGAGAGGTGCTGGCCATCGTCGGCGAGTCCGGATCCGGCAAGAGCGTCAGCTCGATGTCCCTGCTCGGCCTGCTCCCGGCCAACGGGCGCGCGACGGGCAGCGCCCGCCTCAACGGCGAGGAGCTCATCGGGGCGACGACGGCCAAGCTGCGCCAGGTGCGCGGAAAGGACATCGCCGTCATCTTCCAGGAGCCCATGACGGCGCTCAACCCGGTCTACCGCATCGGCTTCCAGATCATGGAGGCCCTGCGCATCCACTTCCCGCTGACCCCGGCGGAGGCGAAGGTGCGCGCCCTCGAGCTTCTCGAGCTCGTCGAGATGCCCGACCCGCAGAAGGCGTTCGACTCCTACCCTCACCAGCTGTCCGGCGGACAGCGCCAGCGGGCCATGATCGCGCAGTCGATCTCCTGCGACCCGGACATGCTCATCGCCGACGAGCCGACCACGGCGCTCGACGTGACGATCCAGGCCGAGATCCTCGACCTGCTGCGGCACCTGCACACGCGCCTCAACAGCGCGATCGTGATCATCACCCACGACATGGGAGTCGTGGCCGACCTCGCGGACAACGTCATCGTGATGCGCTACGGCGAGATCGTCGAGCGCGGCACCGTCGACGAGATCTTCAACCACGCCCAGCACCCGTACACGAAGGAGCTGCTCGCCGCGGTGCCCCACCTCGGCACCGGCGAGGCGGTCGCCGTCGAGGAAGCGACCCGCACCGAGAAGCCGGCGCTGGTGCTCGACAACGTGAGCGTCGTCTATCCCAAGCGCGGCCGGGTGCCCGCGTTCACCGCCGTCGAGGGGGCGTCGTTCTCGATCTACCCCGGCGAGATCGTCGGCCTCGTGGGCGAATCCGGATCCGGAAAGACCACGATCGCCCGTGCGGCGGTCGGCCTGGTTCCGGTCTCGGCCGGCACGCTGACCGTGGTCGGGCAGAACATCGCCGGCGCGAGCACCAAGGAGCTGCGCGCCGTGCGTCGCAGCCTCGGCATCGTGTTCCAGGATCCCGGCTCCTCGCTCAACCCGCGATTCCCGGTGGGGGAGAGCATCGGCGAACCGCTGCTGCTGTCCGGGCTCTTCGACAAGAAGCAGATCAACACCCGGGTGGAGGAGCTGCTCGAACAGGTGGAGCTGCCGCAGAGCTTCCGCAACCGCTACCCGCACGAGCTCTCGGGCGGACAGCGCCAGCGCATCGGCATCGCCAGGGCCCTGGCCCTCAGCCCCAAGCTCCTCGTCGCCGACGAGCCGACCTCCGCTCTCGACGTGTCCGTGCAGGCGCGCGTGCTCGAGCTGCTGCAGGAGATCCAGTCGAGGCTCCAGTTCGCCTGCCTCTTCGTGAGCCACGACCTCGCGGTCGTCGACCTCCTCGCCGACCGCATCGTCGTGATGAACCACGGAAAGATCGTGGAACAGGGCAACAAGGAAGAAATCCTGCGCAACCCGCAGGAGGCGTACACGCAGCGCCTGATCGCCGCGGTTCCGCTGCCGGACCCCGCGGCCCAGAAGCTTCGCCGGGAGCAGCGGGCGGCGTCCTAGTCGTTCCGGGCCGCCCTCCATGCCTAGCATGGAGGGTGCGCCGCGAACGGAATGATGCAGTGAGACCACGATCTTTCGCGACGGTCGTCGCCCTGATCGTGGCGCTCGTGCTCGCCGGCTGCAGCAGCACGGTGGTCAGCGGAACCACGATCAGGATCGCGTCCAGCCAGTCGTTCAGCTCCGCGAACCCGAAGACGTCGTACGGCAACACCGCGGCCAACACGACCGTCGCCTCGGCGACGAACTCCCAGTTCAACTACTACGACAAGACCCCCAAGCTCGTGCGGGACACTTCCTTCGGGTCGTACCGGGTCGTCTCCCGGGACCCGCTGACAGTCAAGTACACGATCGCGCCGGGGGTGACCTGGTCGGACGGAGTGCCGGTGGATGCGGCGGACATGCTGCTCTCCTGGGCGGCGAACTCCGGCGCGCTCAACACGAAGGGCTTCGACGACTCCGCCTACATCGACCGGGAGACCGGGGAGTACTCCCGGCCGTTCCCGCCATCGGTCGTGCACTTCGACGGCTTCAGCGGCAACGGCCTGCAGCTCGTGACCAGGACCCCGGTGATCGGCGACGGCGGACGCTCGCTCACCCTCAGCTACGACAAGTTCTTCGTGGACTGGGAACTGGTCTTCGGGGTCGGCGTTCCGGCGCACGTCGTGGCGGGGAAGGCCCTCGGCATCCGCGACGACGACGCGGCCAAGAAGGCGATGGTCGCCGCCATCCAGACGGATGACGCTCCCGAGCTGGCGAAGATCGCACGCTTCTGGGACACCGGCTTCAACTTCTCCGCCGCGAAACCGGACAAGTACCTGCTGGTCGGCACCGGCCCCTACACGGTCACCGACGTCGTGCCGGGAGACCACGTCACGCTCACCGCGAACCCCCGGTACACCGGCGAGCACCACCCCAAGGTGGAGCGGGTCACGATCCGCGACATCGCCGATCCGCTTGCCGCGGTCGAGGCGTTCCGGCGCGGGGAACTGGACGTGGTGTCTCCGCAACCGACCGAGGACGTGGTGAAGCAACTCGTCTCGGTGGACAACGCCACGATCCTGAGCGGATTCGACGGTGCATACGAGCACCTGGACCTGCAGTTCGACCACGGCAAGAACGGCACGTTCGCCAACCGGGCGGTTCGCCGCGCCTTCCTCAAGACGGTGCCGCGGCAGCAGATCCTCGACTCCCTCGTCGTGCCGGTGCAGGAGGATGCCCAGCTGCGCTCCTCCCACGTGTTCCTGCCCGGGTCGACGGGCTACCAGTCCGCCGTGAAGAGCAACGGCTCCCGCGAGTACGCGAGGGTGGACATCGCGGGCGCCAGGGCAATCCTCGCCGCCGCCGGGGTGGCCTCGCCCGAGGTCTGCGTGCTGTTCGACCCGTCGAACCCGCGTCGCGTCGCCGAGTTCGGTCTCATCCAGAAGTCCGCCGCCCTGGCCGGATTCACGGTCACCGACTGCTCGAGCACCGACTGGCGCCAGCTGCTCGGCACCCCGGGGGCGTACGACGCCTCGCTCTACGCGCTGCGACCGTCGAGCCTCGCCGTCTCCGCGGTCGCCGCGTCGTTCCGGTCGGACTCGACGATCGACAACTCCAACTTCTACGCGAACAAACAGGTCGACGGCCTCATCGACTCCCTTGACTCCACCTTCGACCGCACGGCGCAGATCGCCACCCTGCACAAGATCGACTCGCTCGTCTGGGCGGACGCCTACGGAGTGCCGCTCTACCAGTTTCCCTCGCTGACCGCCTTCAACGATCGGGTCACCGGAATCGCGCCGTCGCCGCTCGCCCCCAACCTGCTTTGGAATATCTGGGCCTGGGCGCCGGTTAAATCAGCCAAATAGGGCCTGACGGGCTTGCCGAGGTAGACTGGACGGCGCAGGGCACCACTGTCGTGATCCTGCCGCAACGCCTTTCTCCTGGCCTTCCACGTTCTCACGCCAGAACTCCCTCAAGCCAGATCACTTTAAAGGAAGTACACCCATGGCTATTGCCACCCGTAATGACCTGCGCAACGTCGCAATTGTGGCGCACGTCGACCATGGCAAGACCACGCTCGTGGACGCCATGCTTCGCCAGACCAACTCCTTCGCGGCGCACGCGCACCTCGAAGAGCGCGCCATGGACTCGAACGACCTCGAGCGCGAAAAGGGAATCACGATTCTCGCCAAAAACACCGCGGTGTCGTACTCCGGCATCCACGCGGGCGACAACGGCGACGGCGGTCCGATCACCATCAACGTGATCGACACCCCGGGCCACGCCGACTTCGGCGGCGAGGTCGAGCGCGGCCTCAGCATGGTCGACGGCGTCGTGCTTCTCGTCGACGCGAGCGAGGGCCCGCTGCCGCAGACCCGCTTCGTGCTGCGCAAGGCGCTCGAGGCGAAGCTCCCCGTGATCCTGCTCGTCAACAAGACGGACCGACCGGATGCCCGCATCGACGAGGTCGTGGCGGAGAGCCAGGACCTGCTGCTCGGCCTCGCCAGCGACATGGCGGACGACTTCCCGGACCTCGACCTCGACGCGATCCTCGACGTGCCGGTCGTCTACGCCTCCGGCCGCAACGGCGCCGCGAGCTGGAACAAGCCCGAGAACGGCACGCTGCCGGACAACGACGACCTCGAGCCGCTGTTCGACGCGATCCTCAAGCACATCCCGGCCCCGAGCTACGACGACCAGCACCCCCTGCAGGCCCACGTCACCAACCTCGACGCCTCACCGTTCCTCGGCCGCCTCGCCCTGCTGCGTGTCTTCAACGGCACCATCAAGAAGGGCCAGACCGTGGCCTGGGTCAAGCACGACGGATCCGTTCACAACGTGAAGGTCACCGAGCTGCTCATCACCAAGGCTCTCGACCGCTTCCCGACCGAGTCGGCCGGACCGGGCGACATCGTCGCCGTCGCCGGCTTCGAGGACATCACCATCGGTGAGACCCTCGCCGACCCCAACGACGTGCGCCCGCTGCCGACCATCACGGTCGACGACCCGGCCATCTCGATGACGATCGGCACCAACACCAGCCCGATGATCGGCAAGGTCAAGGGCCACAAGCTCACCGCCCGCATGGTGAAGGACCGCCTCGACCGCGAACTCGTCGGTAACGTCTCCATCAAGCTCGTCGACATCGGACGCCCGGACGCCTGGGAGGTGCAGGGCCGTGGAGAACTCGCCCTCGCCATCCTCGTCGAGCAGATGCGTCGCGAGGGCTTCGAGCTCACCGTCGGCAAGCCGCAGGTGGTCGTGAAGCAGGTCGGCGGCAAGATCCACGAGCCGTACGAGCACCTCACGATCGACTCCCCGGAGGAGTACCTCGGCGCCATCACGCAGCTCCTCGCCGCGCGCAAGGGCCGCATGGACGGCATGTCGAACCACGGCACCGGCTGGGTTCGCATGGAGTTCATCGTTCCGTCGCGTGGCCTCATCGGGTTCCGCACCGAATTCCTCACCATCACCCGCGGTGCCGGCATCGCGAACGCCGTGTCGCACGGCTACGAGCCATGGGCGGGCGAGATCGTCACCCGCGTCAACGGGTCGATCGTTGCCGACCGCGCCGGAGTCGCGACTCCGTTCGCCATGGTGGCCCTGCAGGAGCGCATGTCGTTCTTCGTGGAGCCCACCCAGGAGGTGTACGAAGGCATGGTCGTCGGCGAGAACTCGCGTGCGGACGACATGGACGTCAACATCACCAAGGAAAAGCAGCTCACCAACATGCGCCAGTCCACCTCGGACACCTTCGAGCGCATGACGCCGTCGCGCAAGCTGACGCTCGAGGAGTGCCTCGAGTTCGCCCGCGAGGACGAGTGCGTGGAGGTGACGCCCGAGTTCGTGCGCATCCGCAAGGTGGAGCTCGACGCGAGCGCCCGCCAGCGCAAGACCTCGCGCCTCAAGAAGCAGAACGCGTAACCCGCGCCCCACACTGTCGGAGTTCTTCGTGCGGCCCTAAGCTTGGCCGCATGAAGAGCTCCGTCCGGCGTTTAACCGTCCCTCTGGCCATCGGTCTCGCCGTGCTCGCCGGTCCGGCCATGCTCACGGGGTGTTCGATCCAGAACCTCGTGCACAACGCCACCGGCGGCAAGGTCGACCTCGGCGGCAAGGAGATCCCCAAGGACTTCCCGTCCGAGGTGCCGATCGCCAAGGGCGAGGTTCTCTACGGGCTCTCCGTCGGCGACAGCGACGGCAAGGTGTGGAACCTCACCATCAAGGTCGACGGCGCCTCGTCGTTCGACGACATCGCCAAGCAGCTCACCGACGCCGGCTTCACGTCCGATGCCGCGGTGCAGGGCAGCACGGCCGACGGCGGCACCGGGGTGTTCGCGAGCGACAAGTTCGGGGTGATCGCCGCCGTGACCAAGCACGGCAAGAACGGCTGGGTCGCCAACTACACGGTGTCGACGGTCAAGGACAAGAACAAGAACAAGTAGCTCAGTCCCCGAAGAGGGTCTAACCGAACAGGGTCTGGCCGACGTAGGCGCCGCTGGCCGCGCCGGGCGGCACGGCGAAGATGCCGGAGCCCACGTGGCGGATGTACTCGTTCATCTGGTCGTTCTTGGCGAGGCGGAGCTGGATCGGCACGAACTGAGTGCGCGGATCCCGCTGGAAGGCGATGAAGAACAGGCCGGCGTTGAGCCGACCGAGGTCGTCGTTGCCGTCGACGAAGTTGTAGCCCCGGCGCAGCAGCAGCGCGCCGTCGTTCTGTTTCGGGTGGGAGAGACGCACGTGGGCCCCGGCGTCGATCGCGGCCGCACCGTGCACCTTCTTGGCGAAGTCCGGCTCGGTGAACTCCGATCCGCCGCTCAGCGGCGCCCCCTCGCCCTTGGAGCGCCCGATCACGCGCTCCTGCTCGCGCAGGGCGGTGCGGTCCCAGGTCTCGATGGTCATGCGGATCTTGCGGGACACGAGGTAGGAGCCGCCGATCATCCAATCGGCGGAATCGCCGCTCGGAACCCAGACGTGGTCGGTGACCTGGGCGGTGTCCTCCGCCTTGACGTTCGCCGTGCCGTCCTTGAAGCCGAAGAGGTTGCGCGGGGTCACCTGCGCCCTGGTCGTGGACGAGGTGCGTCCGAAGCCGAGCTGCGACCAGCGGATGGATGCCCGCCCGAACGCGATCCTCGAGAGGTTGCGGATGGCGTGCACCGCCACCTGGGGGTCGTCGCTGCAGGCCTGGATGCAGAGGTCACCGCCCACGAGTTCGTCGATCAGGGCGTCGCCAGGGAAGTGCGGGAGGTCGATCAGCGCCGCCGGGCGCTTGGCCGCGAGGCCGAACCGGCTGTCGAAGAGGGACGGACCGAAACCGAAGGTGATCGTGAGTCCGGCGGGCGGCAGGTCCAGCGCCTCTCCCGTGTCGTCCGGCGGTGCGTCGTACGGGCCGTCGATCGCCCCGTCGCCGACGGGCTTCCCCGCGGTCATCCGGGCGGCGGCTGCAGACCAGTCCTTCAGCAGCGATACCAGCTCCGCGCGAGAGATGTCCGAAACGTCGTAGGCGGCGAAGTGCAGACGGTCCTGAGCGGCCGTGGTGATGCCGGCCTGGTGCTCGCCGTAGAAGGGGTAGGTCGTGGAGGGCGCAGACCCGGTCGTTGCGGAGGGGATCACGAAACGGTCGATGGCGAAGCCAGCGCCCGCGCCCACCACGCCGGCGCCCGCGAGGCCGAGCAGGCCGCGGCGGGACAGACCGCCTTCCGCCGTCATCCTGGGGTCGATCAGCCGACGACGACGGAGGTGAGACGCGAGAGCGGCTCGCTCAGCGCGTTGACTCCGTCGGCGAGGGACTTCACCTGCGCCTTCGTGAGCTCGTCGTACGGCGTGAAGCCGGTCGACAGGGAGCCGTAGGCGGCGAGCTGCTTCTCGAGCGAGTCGAACTGGCCGTCGATGCGCGTGGCGAGGGAAGCGTTCTTCGCCACCACGATGGTGCGGACTCCCTCGTAGGCCACGCGGGCTCCCTCGAGGTTGGCCTGGAAGTCGGAGAGGTCGGTGTGCGACCAGATCTCCTCCTCGCCGGTGATCTTGCCGGTCGCCACCTCGTCGAGCAGCCCGATGGCCCCGTTGCTGATCGCATCCGCGGTGAGGCTGTAGCCGGAGGCATTGACGGCCGACCAGAGCTCGGCCGTGTCCCTCTCGAGCTTCGCGGCGAAGCTCGCTCGCTCGTCGGCGGTGAGGGCCGTGTACGTCGTGCCGCCGTTGTCGGCGACCGCCGGCGGCCAGAGGTCCTTCTCGATGCGGTGCCAGCCGGTCCAGGTGTCGCCCTCCGCGACGTCGGCCTCGCGGAAGTCGATCTCCGGGTCGAGGTCGCCGAACGACTCGGCGACCGGTTCGATGCGCTCGTAATACGCTCGCGTGGAGGCGTAGAGCGAACGCGCGGTGGCGTCGTCCCCCGCACGGTAGGCGTCGAGGAACGCGGTGGTCGCCGGCACGAGCCGGGAGACCTGGTCTCGCACGTATGACACGTACTCGGCGGCCGCCGCCTGCGCCATGGTCTTCTCGTCGCCGGTGCGCTGGATGCTCGCGGACGACGAGGTCACGGTGAACTCGGCCTTGCCGACGCCCGCGCCGTTCATGCCGGGCTTGCAGCTGGTGAAGTACTTTCCCGGCTCGAGCTTCACGGTGAGCTGGCGCGGAGCGCCCGGGGCCACGTTCTCCACCTCGCCCACGATGCGCTTGCCGTCGGCGGCGAGCAGGTAGAACTCAGTGGCTTTGTCGGCCGAGTTGGTGACGGTGAACTCGACGGTGCCGCTCGGCGCCGTCGACTTCGACACCTGGCAGGTCGTGGCGGTGCTCTCGACGGCGATCGACGTGGCGCCGGCCGTGGTCGCGGTGTTCGCCACGCAGGCCGAGAGCGCGAGCAGTGCCGCCGATCCCGCCGCGATGGTGAGGGCCACGCGGCCGAAACGGGCGCTGCGCGAGATCATCGAACTCCTTCGGTGGCGAGCTTGGCGCTGCCGGGGGTTGCGGTGGTGCCGGGCCGGGCGCGGCGGTTCGAGAGGATGAAGGCCGTGAGTACCGGCACGACGTAGAGCACCCAGACGATGGCCTCGAGCCAGGTGGTGGCCGGGGAGAAGTTGACGGTGCCCTTGAGGAGCGTGCCGTACCAGCTGCTCGGCGGAATCGCGGCGCTCACGTCGAAGGCGAGGGCGTTGAGGCCGGGCAGGATGCCGGCCTCCTGCAGGTCGTGCACCCCGTAGGAGAGCACCCCGGCCGCGACCACGATGAGGAAGAGGCCGGTGTATGTGAAGAACTTCGCCAGGTTGATGCGCACGACGCCGCGGTAGATGAGGTAGCCGAGCACGACGGCCAGGGCGATGCCCAGGGCGGCCCCGACCAGGGGAAGGGTCGTGGCGCCGGTGGCCTGCACGGCGGCCCAGATGAACAGCGCGGTCTCGATCCCCTCGCGTCCCACGGCGAGGAACGCGACGAGCACGAGCCCCCAGCCGGCGCCGGCGAGGTTCCTGTCGACATCCGCCTTGAGGTGTCCGCTCAGGCTTCTCGCCGTCTTGAGCATCCAGAAGATCATCCAGGTGACGAAACCGGTGGCGACGATGGACAGCACTCCGCCGATGGTCTCCTGGGCCTCGAAGCTCAGCCCGTATGCACCAAAGGTGAGGACGGCGCCGATCACCAGCGACAGCAGCACCGCGAGCCCCACGCCGAGCCAGATCCGGGGCAGCACATCATTGCGCCGGATCTTGATCACGTAGGCGATGAGGATGCCGACCACGAGGGCCGCCTCGAGGCCTTCGCGCAGGCCGATCAGGAAGTTAGCGAGCACTGGTTCGTTTCTGAGAGTCGGGCGTGGGCAAGGTTGGTAAGGCTTACCTTACTCGATCGACTCTAGACGTTGCGGCCTATCCTGTGCAATGTGCAGCAAAACCTCAGCGAGTCGGTGCCCGAGCGTGTGCTCTTCGTCCACGCGCATCCCGACGACGAATCCCTCTCCACCGGCGGCACCATCGCGACCCTCGTGAAGCGGGGGTCGGCGGTGACCGTCGTCACCTGCACGCGCGGGGAGCGCGGGGAGGTGATCCCGGCCGACCTGCGGCACCTCGAGGGGGAGCCGGCGGAACTCGCGGCCCACCGTTCGACCGAGCTCGCTTCGGCCCTCGCCGTGCTCGGCGTCACCGATCACCGCTACCTCGGCGCCGCGGGTGCGCGCTGGGTGGACCTGCCTCCCCGGATCTATACCGATTCGGGCATGCGCTGGGGGGCCGATGGTGCGGAGCCGGCCGAGACGATCGCCGACGACTCCCTCTGCGCCGCGCCGTTCGGCGAGGTCGCCGCCGACCTCGCGACCGTGATCGACGCCGTGCAGCCGACCGCGGTGGTCAGCTACGACTCTCGAGGCGGCTACGGGCATCCCGACCACGTGCGCGCGCACGAGGCCGCTCGTCGGGCCGCCGAGGTCATGGGGGTGCCGTTCTTCGCCATCCAGCCCGACGGGGCGGCCGCGACGGTACGTGTCGACGTGAGCGACGCGCTCACCCAGAAGGCGGCGGCGCTGCGCGCTCACCGCAGCCAGATCACGGTGGAGGGCGACCGGTACTCGCTCTCCAGTGGTCCGAGCCACCCGATCGCCGCCGAGGAGTCCTACGCGATCGTTCACCCCGACCAGCCGGGCACCGTGGCCTGGAAGGACCAGGGCTTCGGCATCCACCTCTTCGCCTGGATCATCGCCCTGATCGTCGGGGCCGCGGTGGGCGGCATCTCCACGGTCAATCACCAGGCCACCGTGTCTGTGGGCGGCCTCACCATCGGCATCGGCATCATCGCCACCCTGGTGATCACGGCGGCCCTCCTCGTGGGCCTCCGGCTCGTGTTCGGCGGCCGGCTCGTGGCCGGAATCGCGGCGTTCGGCCAGCTCGCGGTGATCGGGCTGCTCTCCCTCACCGGAAGCGGCGGCTCCATCCTCGTGCCCGCGAATCTCGCGGGCTACCTGCTCACCTACGGCCCGGCCGTGATCGCCCTCGCGGTGCTGGCCTGGCCGTCGGTCGGCACCTTTCGCCGCGATAAGATTGCAGTCAGGCCCGAACCGAAGGGAACGCCCTCACCGTGACATACGTCATTGCCCTCCCGTGCGTGGATGTGAAAGACCGTGCGTGCATCGACGAGTGTCCCGTGGACTGCATCTACGAGGGCGACAGGATGCTGTACATCCACCCCGACGAGTGCGTGGACTGCGGCGCGTGCGAACCGGTGTGTCCCGTCGAGGCCATCTACTACGAGGACGACGTCCCCGAGCAGTGGGCCGAGTACTACAAGGCCAACGTCGAGTTCTTCGACGAGGTCGGCTCGCCCGGCGGAGCGGCCAAGGTCGGCGTGATTCACAAGGACCACCCGATCGTCTCCGCCCTCCCGCCCCAGGCCGTCGGGGTCTGAGTGCCGCTCCGGCTTCCCGACTACCCTTGGGACTCGCTCGAACCGTTCGCCGAGAGGGCGCGCGCGCATCCCGGCGGAATCGTCGACCTCTCGGTGGGGTCGCCGGTGGATCCGACGCCCGCGCTCATCCGCGAGTCGCTCGCCGCCGCGACCGACGCCCACGCCTATCCGCTCACAGCGGGGACCCCGGCGCTGCGCGAGGCGATCGTCGAGTGGTTCGCTCGTCGCCGAGGCGTCGACGACCTCACGGTGGCGAATGTGCTGCCGACCATCGGCTCGAAGGAGTTCATCGCCGGCCTGCCGCTCTGGCTCGGTCTCGGCGAGGGCGACGTCGTCGTGCAGCCGACCCTGGCCTACCCGACCTACGCCGTGGGCGCGGCCCTCGCCGGCGCGACCGTCTTCTCGAGCGATGACCCGGCGGACTGGCCGGAGAGCACGAGGCTCGTCTGGGTGAACAGCCCCGGCAACCCCAACGGGCGCGTTCTCGGCATCGAGGAGCTCGCGGCGGCCGTCGCCCGGGCGCGGGAACTCGGAGCGGTGATCGCGAGCGACGAGTGCTACGCCGAACTCGGCTGGGACGACGAATTCGCCGACCGCGCGACACCGAGCATCCTCGACCCTGCCGTGATCCACGGCGACCGCAGCTCGGTGCTGTGCGTCTACTCGCTCAGCAAGCAGTCCAACCTGGCCGGCTACCGGGCCGGATTCGTCGCGGGCTGCAGCCGAATCCTCGGCGAGCTCCTCGCGGTGCGCAAGCACCTCGGCACGCTTCCCCCCGCGCCGATCCAGGCCGCCATGATCACCGCCCTCGGGGACGACGGCCACGTGCACGAACAGAAGCAGCGCTATCGCGTGCGCCGGGCGAGGCTCTCCGCCGCGCTCGAGGCCGCCGGGTATCGCATCGACGACAGCCGGGGCGGCCTCTACCTCTGGGCGACGAGGGGCGGCGACGCCTGGCAGACGGTGGCCGACCTGGCCGACCTCGGCATCCTCGTGGTGCCGGGAACCTTCTACGGCGAGGCGGACGCCCAGCACATTCGCGTGGCCCTCACCGCCACGGACGAGGCGATCGGCACTGCCGTCGAGCGTCTCGGCGCCCTGTCGAAGTAGCGGTTCCCTCCAAGCAAAAGGCGCATTCCTTGGTGGATGCGACGGTCGACCTCCCGGCCAATTAGGCTGTATGCGTGAACGACGCTGCCAACGACAACGCCGCTAAGGCAACCCTGCACTTTCCCGGGGGAACCGCGGACTTCCCCATACTGAGGAGCGTTGACGGCGCGTCGAGCATCGACATCTCGTCGTTCACCAGGCAGACCGGGTACACGGCCCTCGACCAGGGCTTCGTGAACACCGCCGCCACAAAGAGCGCGATCACCTACATCGACGGCGACCAGGGCATCCTGCGCTATCGCGGCTACGGCATCGAGGACATCGCCGCCAACTCGACTTATCTCGAGGTGGCCTGGCTGCTCATCTACGGCAATCTGCCGTCGCCGTCGGAGCTCGAGGCCTTCGAGGAGCGGGTGCGGAGGCACACCCTCCTGCACGAGGACCTGCGGCGCTTCTTCGACGCGCTGCCGCACAACGCGCATCCGATGTCCGTGCTCTCGAGCGCCGTCTCCGCCCTCTCCACGTTCTACGAGGACTCGCTCAGCGTGCACGACCCGGAGCAGGTCGAGCTGTCCACCATCCGGCTGCTGGCCAAGCTGCCGGTGATCGCGGCGTACGCGCACAAGAAGAGCCTCGGCCAGGCGTTCCTCTACCCGGACAACTCGCTGAGCTTCACCGACAACGTCCTCAAGCTCAACTTCGGCAACATGGCCGAGCCGTACGAGGTCAACCCCGTCGTTTCCCGGGCGCTCGAGCGGCTGCTGATCCTGCACGAGGACCACGAGCAGAACGCGTCCACGTCCACGGTTCGACTGGTCGGATCCACCGAGGCCAACATGTTCGCCTCCATCTCGGCCGGGATCAACGCGCTCTACGGCCCGCTGCACGGCGGGGCGAACGAGGCGGTGCTCAAGATGCTCGGCGAGATCAAGGCCAGCGGCGAGAGCGTGGAGAAGTTCGTCGAGCGGGTGAAGAACAAGGAAGACGGCATCCGCCTGATGGGCTTCGGCCATCGCGTGTACAAGAACTTCGACCCGCGCGCCAAGCTCGTGAAGGAGAGCGCTGACGAGGTGCTCAAGGCGCTCGGCGTGCAGGATGACCTGCTCGACATCGCCAAGGAGCTCGAGGCCGTCGCGCTCGCGGACGACTACTTCATCGAGCGCAAGCTCTATCCCAACGTGGACTTCTACACCGGCGTGATCTACAAGGCGATGGGATTCCCGCCGCGGATGTTCACCGTGCTGTTCGCGATCGGACGGCTGCCCGGCTGGATCGCGCACTGGCGCGAGATGAACGAAGACAAGGCGACCAAGATCGGCCGCCCGCAGCAGCTCTACACGGGCGCTCCCGCGCGCGACTGGCCAGCGCGCTAGTCGGGGCTGACCCGAGCCCGGGCGTCCGAGGACATCCCGGGTCGGCGTGCCGGCCCGGTTGGTCCGTACTGGCCCCGTGTGCAGGCACGGGCCCGGTTCGGGCAGCTCGTGAGGCTGACGGCGGGCCGCCGTCCTTGAGGGACTGCCGTCCTCGCGGAGGGAGTCGTGTGCCTCCATGGCGGGGAAACCGCATGGCGGAGGGAGGCGTAACCCCCGCCGCGATGCGATTTCCCCGCCGCGATGCGGTTTCCCCGCCGCGAAGTCGTAACCCCCGCCGCGAGCGAGCGCCGGCGAGCGCCGCGGCCCGCTCTCGCGACCGGGCCGGGCTAGGTGTGCAGCGCCGAGTTGAGCTCGATGCCGGTGCCGGAGCGGGCGAGCACCTCGACCGCGCCGGTGACCGAGTTGCGGCGGAAGAGCAGGCCGGCCACCCCGGAGAGCTCCGCCGCCTTCACGACGCGCGGTTCGACATCCGCGCCCAGCAGCACGACCTTGGTGCCGGCGGTCACGTAGAGCCCGGCCTCGACCACCGTGTCGTCGCCGATGGAGATGCCGATTCCCGAGTTGGCGCCGAGCAGCGCCCGCTCGCCGACCTCGACCCGCCGGGTGCCGCCACCCGACAGGGTGCCCATGATGGATGCGCCGCCGCCGATGTCGGAGCCGTCGCCGATCACGACGCCCTGCGACACGCGTCCCTCGACCATGGAGGTTCCGAGGGTGCCGGCGTTGAAGTTGACGAAGCCCTCGTGCATGACGGTCGTGCCGGGGGCGAGGTACGCTCCGAGCCGCACGCGGGAGGCGTCGGCGATGCGCACGCGGGCGGGGGAGACGTAGTCCAGCAGCCGGGGGAACTTGTCGATTCCGGTCGCGGCGATTCCCTGGCGCTGGAGCGCCGGGCGCAACCGGTCGAAGTCACTTGGATGCACCGGTCCGGCGTTGGTCCACACGACGATCGGCAGCTGCCCGAAGATGCCGTCGAGGTTGATCGTGTTCGGTCGCACCAGCAGGTGGCTGAGCAGGTGCAGCCGGAGGTACGCGTCCGGCGTGGAGGCCGGGGGCGTGTCGAGATCGATCTGCACGGTGACGAAGTCCACGCGCACGTTGCGGCGGTCGTCCGCCCCGGTGAGGGCCTCGAGGTCGGCGGGGGCGATGTACGGGTCGCGCCCGGCCGGCAACTCTCCGAGAGTGGGGGAGGGGAACCAGGTGTCGAGCACCGTTCCGTCGCCGGCGATGGTCGCGAGTCCGTAGCCCCAGGCTGCTCGTTGAGTCATGGTCCAAGGTTAGCGATCCGACTGCGGATAAACTGACGCGCATGCCTGACGCCGATCCGATGCCCGCGCTCGACCTCGCCGCAACGTCGATCGACATCACACGACAACTCTGCGACATCGAATCCGTGTCCGGAAACGAGGCATCGATCGCCGACGCGATCGTGGCATCCCTCGCGGGGCTCGACCACCTCGAGGTGACCAGGGACGGCGACGCCATCGTCGCCCGCACCAGCCTGGGGCGGGACAAGCGGGTGGTGATCGCCGGCCACATCGACACGGTTCCCGTGAACCACAACCTGCCCACGCGGTTCGAGACGATCGACGGGATCGACTACCTCTGGGGGCGCGGCACGGTCGACATGAAGGCCGGCGTGGCCGTGCAGCTCAAGCTGGCCGTGGAGCTCGTCGACCCCGCCGTGGACATCACCTGGATCTGGTACGACCACGAGGAGGTCTCAGCCGACCTCAACGGCCTCGGCCGGCTCGCCGACAACCGCCCGGACCTGCTCGCCGGCGACTTCGCGATCCTCGGTGAGCCCACCAACTCCACGGTCGAGGGCGGCTGCAACGGCAACCTCCGCGTGGAGCTGCGCACGTTCGGCACCCGCGCGCACTCCGCCCGGGCGTGGGTCGGCCACAACGCCATCCACGATGCGGCGCCCATCCTCGACCTGCTCGCCGCCTACGTGCCGCGCGAGGTCGAGGTGGAGGGCCTGGTCTATCGGGAGGGCCTCAACGCTGTCGGGATCTCCGGCGGAGTGGCCGGCAACATCATCCCGGACGAGTGCATGGTGCACGTGAACTACCGGTTCGCGCCGAGCCGCTCGGGTGCGGAGGCCGTTGACCACCTGCGCGAGCTCTTCCCGGGAATCGACCTCACCGTCGTGGACCTGGCGGAGGGCGCGCGCCCCGGCCTCGACGCGCCGCTCGCGCGGGACTTTCTCGCCGCGGTCGGCGGCACGGCCACCCCCAAGTACGGCTGGACGGATGTCGCCCGCTTCTCGGCCATCGGAATTCCGGCCGTCAACTACGGGCCGGGGGACCCCCTCAAGGCGCACGCGGACGACGAGCGCGTCGCACTCGAGCAGATCACCGAGTGTGAACGGGGACTGCGGGCGTGGCTCACCGCCTGATGCCGGCGCTGCCCACCCCGGTCATCGTGAGGTACCGCCTCACGCCGTGGTGGCTGCGGATTCTCGCGATCTGGGTCGCCTCCCGCGTGGTCACGACCGGGCTGATGCTGCTCTTCGCGAGCTGGCAGGAGAAGAACCCGTGGACGGGTCCCCGCCCGGACCTGCTCGCCTTCTCGCAGCTGTGGGACAGCGTCTGGTACCACATCGTGGCCGTGAGCGGGTACCCCAGCGTGCTGCCGCGAGGCGCGGACGGGCACGTGACCGAGAACGCGTGGGCCTTCCTTCCCGGCTATCCCGCCGTCGCCCGCCTCGTGATGACCGTCACCGGCCTGCCGTGGGAGCCGGTCTCGGTGTTCCTCTCGGTCGCGTTCTCCCTCGGCGCGGCGCTGATGGTCTACCGGCTCTTCCGGCTCGTCCTGCCCGCCGGCACCGCGCTCTTCGCCGTGACACTCTTCTGCTTCGCCCCGCTGTCTCCCATCTTTCAGGTGGCCTACGCGGAATCCATGCACGTCTTCCTGCTGGCCGTCGCGCTGTATCTGCTGGTGCGCCGCCGCTACGGGCTGCTCTTCCCCGTGGTCGCCGTCATGGCCCTCACCCGGCCGAGCGGCCTCGCCTTCGCCCTCGCCCTCGGCCTGCACATCGTGCATCGCTTCGTCACCCGCGCGCGTGACCCCTTCCCGCTCGCGGACGGCATCCTCGCCTCCGCTCTCGCGCTCTTCAGCCTTGTCGTCGGGCTCGCCTGGCCGCTCGTGGCGTGGGCGGTCACCGGATCCGCCTCCGCCTACACCGACACCGAGCTGGCCTGGCGGGTGCCATACATCGGCTACACCGAGCTCATGCCCTTCGCCGCCTGGGTCCAGGGCGCGCAATTCTGGGGAGCGCAGTGGGGGATCGGCGTGTTCGCCGTGCCACTGCTGTTCCTCACGGTGGGACTCTTCGCGGTCTTCCTGTTCATCCCGCCCGTGCGCCGGCTCGGCGTCGACCTGCGATTCTGGTCGGCAAGCTACGCGGTGTACCTGCTCGCGGTTTTCTTTCCGCAGTCGAGCACCTTCCGGCTGCTGGTGCCGCTGTTCCCCCTGCTCGGGGCGGTGGCGCAGCCGCGATCCCCGGTCTACCGCGTGGCGATCGTGGCCCTCTGCATCGCCGGGCAGATCGGCTGGCTGTACGCCTGCTGGTGGGTGAACGGCTACGACTGGACCCCGCCCTAATGCGACACGGAGTGCGATGAAAATGGCTCGTTTTCGTGGATAGCGCCGGTGTACGGGATAATAGAAGTCATTCCACGAAAGGGGATCACTCATGGCAGCCATGAAGCCGAGGACCGGAGACGGGCCAATGGAGGCTGTTAAGGAGGGTCGTCTCATCATCGTGCGCGTGCCGCTCGAAGGTGGGGGGCGCCTAGTCGTTTCAGTCAACGACGCCGAGGCCAGGGAACTCCACGACGCTCTCGCGGGAGTCGTCGCCGCGGCCAGTTAGTTCGGATCCACAGGGGACATCGTCGCCGCAGCTATTGGCTGCGGCGACGTCCGCTTGTGCGGGGTGCTAGCCGAGTTTGGTGATCTGGAGCAGTCCGTCACCCACGGCGGAGAGCGCGCTGATCACGGCGTCAGACTCGGCAATGGTCGCCAGCAGCGACCGGTAGCCGGTGACGGTGTCGTCCCGCTGGGCCGGGTCGGCGACCCGGCCGCGCCAGAGCGCGTGCGCCACGAGGACGGTACCGCCGGCACGCACGAGCCGCAGGCCGTGTTCGACGTACTGGATCACGTGCTGCGGGTCGGCGTCGACCAGCACGATGTCGTAGGACTGCTCGTTCATCCTGGGCAGCACATCGAGGGCCCGCCCGGCGATCATGCGGATGCGGTTGGCCGAGACGCCTGCCTCGATGAAGGACTTGCGGGCGGACTGCTGGTAGTCGAGTTCGAAGTCGATCGACGTGAGGGTGGCCTGCGGGGCGCCGGTGAACAGCCAGAGCCCGCTCACCCCGACCCCGGTGCCGATCTCGATGATGCGGGTGGCGGCGGTGGCCGCGGCGACGACGGCGATCTGGGCGCCCATCGCGGGGCTGACCGGGTCGATTCCCAACTCGATCGAGTTGAGGCGGGCCCGGGCGATCGCCGGGCTCTCGACGACGATCTCCTCGGCGAATTTCCAGCTCGACTCTTTGTCTGCCACGTGCACTCCTTGTTCCTCCCCAGCGTAGGCGAGGCTCGCGCCGTCGGGGGTTAGCCTGCTCAGCGCGTCAGACCGCGTCACGCGCGCGCCTCGCCGGGGTTAAGCTGAACGAGTGTTCGGCCTCACCTTCGACAAGCTGCTCGTGATCGGCGTCATCGCCGTCTTCGTGCTCGGTCCGGAGCGCCTTCCGCACTATGCGTCTCAGCTCGCCAGGCTCGTGCGCAATCTGCGCCAGATGGCCGACGGCGCGAAGGACCGCCTGCGGGACGAGATGGGCCCGGAGTTCGACGAGGTCGACTGGAAGAAACTCGACCCGCGGCAGTACGACCCGCGCCGCATCATCCGCGAGGCCCTGATCGACGACGACCCGAAACCGGTGTCTGTCGTGCGGCCGGCCGGGGAGTCCGCCTACGTCAAGCGCCAGCGACTGGCCGCCGAGGGCGAAGCGGCCCCGTTCGACAACGAAGCGACCTGAGGCCGGCGATGACGGATCTTCGGGGCGCGGTGGTGCTGGTGGTGGGGGCCAGCGGGGGAATCGGGTCGCGCCTCTCGATCCTGCTCGCCGATGCCGGGGCCACGGTGTTGCGGGCGACCCGCCTGCCGGACTCCCGGGTCGACTCCTTTGCGGCCGACCTGCGCCAGGAGGGCGCCGCGGCTAACCTCGTCGCGGCGGCCGCCTCGGCGAAGGGTCGTCTCGACGGGCTCGTGATCGCGGCGGGAGTCGTGGCGTTCGGTCCACTCTCCGAGCTCGCCGACGACACCCTCTCGACCCTCTTCGCGGTGAACGCCCTCGCCCCCGCGAGACTCGTGCGCGAGGCGGTTCCCTACCTCGCCGCCTCGGCCTCGGCCGGCCGCGAGCCGTTCATCGTGACGCTGAGCGGGATCGTGGCGGAGACGCCCACGGCCGGCCTCTCGGCATACTCCGCGTCGAAGGCGGCGCTCGCGGCCCTCGCCGCCGCGTCGGCCCGCGAACTGCGCCGGTCCGGCATCCGGGTGCTGGATGCCCGTCCCGGACACACCGAGACGGGACTCGCCGGGCATCCGATCGCCGGCGTCGCGCCCGCGTTCGCCCCGGGACTCGATCCGGATGCCGTCGCGGCCCGGATCGTGCGCGCGATCGTCGACGGCGAGCGGGACCTGCCGAGCTCGGCCTTCGTCTCCTGAGCGGGCGCTAGCGGCCGGGATGCTGGGCGAGCACTCCCCGGGCCTCGTCGCGCAACGCCTCGACCACGAGGCACACCGACGGGCGCTCGGCGCGGTCCGGGCGCAGGAGGGCCGAGATCTGGCGCACCGCGCGCACCCCGGAGAGCGGCCGGGTGACGAGTCCGTTCTCGTGGTCCCGGGTGGTGAACCGCGGCAGGATCGCGATGCCGTGGCCGGCCGCGACGATCGCCTCCACGATGCCGTTGTCGAGAAAGCGCTGGCCGATGATCGCCGGCACGCCCGTGACGGCCTCGAGCTGGCGCAGGATGCGGTCGTATGGGAACCCGAGGGGCGTGCCGATCCAGGTCTCGCCCATGAGGTCCCGCGCCGAGAGGCTCGCCTTCTCGGCGAGCGGATGCCCCTCGGGCAGGGCGATGTCGAGGGGCTCCTCCATGAGCTTGACCACCGTGAGCCCGCGCTCGCGCCAGGCGGGCAGCATGCCGGGAGAGTCGGCGAGCACGATGTCGAAGTCGGGGGTGAGGTCGGCGAAGTCCGGGTGCAGCGGGTCCTGGTCGGTGGCGATGAGCACGAGTCCCGGGATCTGGGCCACGGCGGTGAGGAGTCCCGGCAGCAGCATCTGGCCTCCGGTGGGAAAGGTGGTGAGGGTCACCTCGCCCCGCGGGGCCTGCTTGAAGTCCTCCCAGAGGGCGTCGGCGCGCTCGAGCGCGATCGCGACGTCCGTGGCCGTCTGGGCCAGCATCCGCCCCGCCCCGGTGAGCACGATGCCGCGCCCGCTGCGCTCGGTGAGCGGGATCCCCGCCTCCCGTTCGAGCACCTTGAGCTGCTGGGAGACCGCGGAGACCGTGCGGTTCGTGGCCCGCGCCACGGCCGTGATGCTGCCGCGCTCGGCGAGTTCGCGAAGCAGTTCGAGTCGGCGCACGTCCATTAAGCCAGACTACACAATCATGCAAGAACTATTTGATTGTGCTACAGCTTCAATGGGTGTGGAATGAGATCAATCACAACCTGCCCATCCGGGGCACGTTTCAGTACACCGAGGTCATCATGTCCAGCGTCATCGTTCCAGCAGTCTTCGCCATCATCGCCGTGTGGGGCGCCGCGGCCAGCATTGTCGTGACGGTCCGTGATGACTACCGCCAGGTTCCCAGCCGCCACTAGGCCGCACCCACGCGTGGGCCGGCGCTAGCGAACGCTCAGACCGAGCTTTCGACCGGCCAGGCCACGTCCCCGTGAGGCCAGCCCATCGGCGACCGAGGCGATGGCGACAGACGCGGGATCCGTCGGGGCCGATCGAACGATCGGCACGCCGGCATCCCCGCCCTCTCGCAGCGCGACGCTGATCGGGATCGATGCGAGCACCGTGACCGGATCGTCCTGGCCGCGGGAGAGCCTCGCCGCGACCTCGTCGCCGCCTCCGCTGCCGAAGAGGTCCAGGATCGACCCGTCCGGCTGTACGAGTCCGGCCATGTTCTCGATGACGCCGATCACTTTCTGGCCCGTCTGCCGCGCCACGATGGCGCTGCGTTCGGCCACCTCGGCCGCGGCCGGCTGCGGCGTCGTCACGACGATGACCTCCGCCTGCGGCAAGAGTTGGCCGAGCGAGATCGCGACGTCGCCGGTTCCCGGCGGCAGGTCGAGCAGCAGCACGTCGAGGTCCCCGAAATAGACGTCGGTGAGGAACTGCTGCATGGTGCGATGGAGCATGGGCCCTCGCCAGGAGACGGCCCTGGCCGACTCAGACGGCTCGAGGAACATGCCGATGGAGATCACCTTCACCCCGCAGCCGATCGGGGGCAGGATCATCTCGCCCACCCTGGTGGGTCGGGCGCCCGCGAGGCCGAGGATCCCCGGGATCGAGAAGCCGAAGACATCCGCATCAACGATGCCCACGGTGAGACCGCGGTCGACCAGCGCGACGGCGAGGTTCGCGGTGATGGAGGACTTGCCCACCCCGCCCTTCCCGCTCGTGATCGCGTAGATGCGGGTGAGCGAGTCGGGCCCGAACTGCGCAACCCGCGTACGCCCACCCCGGAGCTTCTCGGTGAGGGCCGTGCGCTGCTCCCGCGACATGACGGACACCTCGACGGCGACGGAGGAGATCCCGGTGACCGAGGCGGCCGCCTCGCGAACGTCCCGCTCGATCGTGTCGGCGGCCGGGCATCCGACGATCGTCAGCCGGAGGCCGACGGTCGCCTGTCCTTCCGGGGAGACCGTCACCGCCCCGATCATGTCCAGCTCGGTGATGGGCTTGCGGATTTCGGGGTCGATCACCCGGGCGAGAGCCGACAGGATGCCGGCCCGAAGCTGCTCGCTCGTCACGCGGCCCCTTCGGGGTTCCTGTCGCGCTCGAGGCTTCGCTGGTCTTCGAGCTCGGCCAGCAGGGCGCGCAGTTCGGCGCGGATGAAGTCCTTGCTCGCGAGCTCGCGCACGGCGAGCCGCAGCGCCACCACCTCGCGGGCGAGGTACTCGGTGTCGGCCAGGTTGCGCTCCGCCCGCTGGCGGTCCTGTTCGAACTGCACCCGGTCGCGGTCGTCCTGGCGGTTCTGGGCGAGCAGGATGAGGGGGGCGGCGTAGGAGGCCTGGAGCGACAGGATCAGGGTCAGCAGGGTGTAGTTAAGCGTGCGGGGGTCGAATTGCGCCGCGGGCGGGGCGTAGGTGTTGTAGGCGATCCAGACCACCACGAACACGGTCATGCCGACGAGGAAGCCCGTCGTGCCCATCGCGCGGGCGAAGCCCTCGCTGAACCGTCCGACGCGGTCGCGTCCGCCCAGGCGGGGGACGAACGAGGTGCGAAGACCCTTGGGCGAGTCGAGTCCCGAGTCAGTGCGACGGGCCATTGAGGTGCCTCCTTCCGGATGAGACGACTACGGGGATGGTGCTGGTGTCAGCAGACACCGCGGGGGAGGGGTCGTCGTCGTGACTTCGCCAGTCGTCGGGCAGAAGGTAGTCGAGAACATCGTCAATGGTCACCACCCCGACCAGTCGGTGGTTGTCGTCGACAACCGGAAGGGACACGAGGTTGTAGCTTGCGAGGGTGCGCGCGACCTCGGCGGCCGAGGCGCTCGCCCGCACGGGCTCGAGCTTTTGGTCGAGCAGCGTGCCGAGCCGCTCCATGGGCGGGTAGCGCAGCATCCGCTGGAAGTGCACCATTCCGAGGAAGCGTCCGGTGGGGGGCTCGTACGGCGGCAGCGTCACGCAGACCGCGGCGCCGAGGGCCGGCGCGAGTTCGTGGCGACGGATGAGGGCGAGCCCCTCGGCCACCGTCGTGTCGGCGGAGACGATGATCGGCTCCGTCGTCATGAGGCCGCCAGCGGTGTCCGGAGCGTAGAGCAGCAGCATCCGCACGTCGTCCGCCTCCTCGGGCTGCATGAGGTCGAGGAGGGCCTCTCCGCGCTCGTCGGAGAGCTGCGCGATGAGGTCGGCCGCGTCATCCGGCTGCATCTGGTCGAGCACGTCGGCGGCCCGGTCGTCGTCGAGGTGGCCGAGGATGTCGACCTGTTCGCTCTCGGGCATCTCTTCGAGCACGTCGGCGAGACGCTCGTCGCTCATCTCCTCGGCGACCTCGAGCATGCGCTGCTCGGGCAGGTCGAGGAGGGCGTTCGCGAGGTCGGCGGGCAGCAGGTCCTCGTAGGTGGCGAGCAGCTGGGTGGCCGACTGGGCCTCGCCGGTCGACCGCTCGCGCACCTCCGACCACTTGGCGAAGATGGTGACGCCCTTGGCGAATGGCGAGGCGCTGGTCTTGGGCCGGCGGAGGAACAGTTCGCTCACCGCCCACTCGCCCTGGCCGCTCTCCTCGATCGCGACGTCTTCGATCGTGGCGGTTCCCGACCGGTCGACGAGCTCCATCTGGCGGCCGAGAACCTCGGCGATCACCCGCACCTCGCCGCCGCGCTGCTCGAAGCGGCGCAGGTTGATGAGGCCGGTGGTGATGATCTGGCCGCTGCCGATGCTCGTGACGCGACCGATCGAGAGGAAGACGCGGCGCTTGCCCGGGACCTCCACGATGAGTCCGACGACGCGCGGCGGCTCCTTCTGGCGGTAGACGATGAGCACGTCTCGCACGCGCCCGACCTTGTCTCCCGCGGGGTCGAAAACGGAGCACCCGGCCAAACGGGCGACGAAGACTCTCGCGGCGCTCACAGGTCTAACTTAGACCTTCGCAACTGTGGGAGAGGATAATGAGGCCATGACCAACCAAAGCCCCCTCGCCTCTCGTGGCCGCCTCGTGCCGACGCTCCCCAAGGGGGACGTGCTCGGAACCTACGACACGTACTTCGAGGCGCAGGCCGCCGTCGATCGTCTGGCCAGGGCCGACTTCGAGGTGAAGAAGGTCTCGATCGTGGGGAGCGACCTCAAGACCGTCGAGCGCGTGACCGGCAAGCTCACCTGGGGCAAGGCCGCCGGGGCCGGCGCGGCGAGCGGCGCGTGGTTCGGGCTCTTCTTCGGCGTGCTGCTCACCTTTACGGCGACGACCGCCGTGTTCCAGTATGTCTTCGCCGCGGTGATCATCGGGGCCGGGTTCGGCGCGCTGTTCGGCATCGTCACCTACGCGATCAACCGACGGACCAGGGACTTCACCTCCACCCACCAGGTGCTCGCGAGCAAGTACGAGATCATCATCGACCCGTCCCTCACCATGAAGGCGCAGGACGTGCTCTCGCGGCCCGACACGCACTAGCGCCCCGCGCCATCGAGCCGAAGGCGCACGATGCCCGTCACAGGGCGCTCACGCGCCGAGCCACGCCTCCACGTCATCCACGGTGCGGGGAATGCCGATCGACAGGTTCTCGGCGCCGGACGGCGTCACGAGGATGTTGTCCTCGATGCGCACGCCGATGCCCCGGAACTCCTCCGGCACGGTCAGGTCGTCCGGCTGGAAGTACAGTCCGGGCTCGATCGTGAAGACCATCCCGGCCTCGAGCACGCCGTCGAGGTAGAGGTCGCGCCTTGCCTGGGCGCAGTCGTGCACGTCGAGGCCGAGGTGGTGGCTCGTGCCGTGCACCATGTATCGCCGGTGGAACTGGTTCTCCGGCTTGACGGACTCCTCCGCGCTCACGGGAAGCAGGCCCCACTCGGCGGTGCGCCGGGCGATGACCTCCATCGCCGTCGCGTGGACCTCGCGGAACCGGATGCCCGGCCGCACGATCGCGAACGCCGCATCCGCCGCCTCGAGCACCGCCTCGTAGACGAGGCGCTGCGTGGGCCCGAAGACGCCATTGATCGGCAGCGTGCGAGTGATGTCCGCCGTGTAGTAGCTGTCGAGCTCGATTCCGGCGTCCATGAGGATGAGGTCGCCCGGCACGACGGGTCCATCGTTGCGTGTCCAGTGCAGGATGCAGGCGTGCGGCCCGCTCGCGGCGATGGTGTCGTAGCCCACGGCGTTGCCCTCGGCCCTGGCCCGCCGGTTGAAGGTGCCCTCGACGAGGCGCTCGCCCCGCGGGTGGGCGATGATCGCCGGCCGGTCGGCGATCACGTCGTCGAATCCGGCGCGGGTGGCGTCGACGGCCTTGCGCATCTGGTCGATCTCGTAGGCGTCCTTGACGAGCCGCAGCTCGGACAGGTCGCGGGCGAGATCGGCGTCGGCGTTCGTCTCGAGCGCCTCGGATTCCGCGACCAGCAGGCGGCGGCCATCCACCTGGTCGGTGAGATCGCGATCGCCGTCCCGCACGATGACCGTGCTCGCGTCGACGGCGTCGAGCACCCGGTCGAGCTCATCGAGGGATGCCGTGGCCAGTCCGAGGTCGCTGGCGACATGGGCGAGCGATGGCCGGGGACCGGTCCAGAATTCGCCGATGCCGGGGTTGGCGTAGAACTCGTCGGAGTCGCGCCCGGCCGCCTTGCGAAAGTACAGGGTGGCGTCGTGGCCGCTCGCCGTCGGCTCGAGCACGAGCACGCTGCCGGGAACGGAGTCGCTACCCCAGCCGGTGAGGTGGGCGAACGCGGAGTGGGCGCGGTAGGCGTAGTCGGTGTCGTTCGACCGCACCTTCGCCGCCCCCGCCGGGATGATGAGGCACTTGCCCGGGTACAGGCGGGAGATCGCCGTCCGCCGTGCCGCCGCGTACGCGGCCTGTTCGCGGGCGCCCGGCGTCGGCTCGGATCTCTCGGCCCACTTGCTGGAGATGTAATCCTTGAACGTGCTCGAAACCGGCACGGTCGAGCGGTTTGTCGTTGCGCGGGGGGCCTCGGCCCTGTCGTCAGCCATGACCCCATTCTCTCCCGGGTCAGCCGACGGCGTGCAACTGCACCACGATCGGCCGGTGGTCGCTTCCCTTCCCGTCCAGGCGTGTCACCACCCGCATGCCGGTGACCCGCCAGTTCGCCGTGGCCATGACGTGGTCGATGGGAGCGCCGGCCAGGGCGGGAATCGACGACGGCCAGGTGCCGACGGCACCGTTGCCGCTCTGTACTCCGGCGTCCGAGCATCCGCCGAGCGTCTTTCCCCGTTCGTCGACGAAACCGGCGAGATGATCGATCGTGGCATTGAAGTCGCCGGCCATGATCACGTTCTTCGAGTCGCAGGCATCGCTCAGCCACCGGAGGTCGCTGCGCCAGTTGCGCATCTCGCCCTCGACCGGGGCGATGGGGTGCACGGCGACGATCGTCGGGCCGCGGCCGTCGTTCGGAAGGATCACCACGGTCGGCACCGTGGAGGTGGAGCCGGCGGTCTTGTCGAGGTGGTATTCGCCGAGGTCGTCGCTCACGAGTACGGAGGTCGACCGGGATCCGTAGTTGCGGTCGAAGGTGAGGGTGTGCACGGACATCGGCCGCCCGCCGGCCTTCAGGAGCGCGGCAACGGCATCCGCCGTCGACTTCGTCGTCTCCGGCAGGCTCACGATGTCCGCGTCGGAGTCGAGCGCGAGGGTGGCGATGGTGGCTGCCCCCGGGGCGCCCCCGAGGGTGTTCCACGACACGACGGTGAGGTCGGACTTCGACTTCGCCGCGAAGGTCTCATTGCCGAACCCTCGGGAGCCCAGCACCGCCACCGTGACGAGCACGAACACGCCGAGGCGCAGAACGATCGAGGCGCCGAGCCGCCGGAACTGCCGGTTGAGGGCAGCGGCCACACCCACCACCACCATCACGCCGACAGCGGCGACGACCATGGCCCCGCGGAACGAGATGAGCTGGGCCAGCCCGGTGGTGCGCTGGAGCCCGAAGAGCTGCGGCCAGGCGGCGATGAGCAGCACGACGGCGAGCAGCAGGAGCAGCGCGGCTGCCAGGACTCGACGAAACATGGGCTTTCACCCTAACCGCTGACGCCGGGCCCGCCTGCCGCCTGTCGCGCGCGTCACTGGCCTAGAGTTGCAGGATGTCCGGCCTGATCGACCTGCACACCCACAGCAGCGTCTCCGACGGCACGGAGACCCCGGCCCAACTCGTGCGGGCGGCGATCGCGGCCGGTCTCGACACCGTGGCGATCACCGACCACGACTCGACGGCTGGCTGGCAGGCGGCCTGTCTGGCGGCCGAGGGAACCGGCCTCACCGTGATCCCCGGCATGGAGCTCAGCACGCTGCACGGCTGGCGCAGTGTGCACCTTCTGGCCTACCTCTTCAACCCCCTCGACGGCGGGATCATCGCCGAGACCGGGAGAATCAGGGATGCGCGGCTCACCCGCGCCGAGAGCATCGTGCAGCGGCTCTCGGCAGACTACGACCTGGAGTGGGCGGACGTGCTCGCCCAGACGACCGAGGGCGCGACGGTCGGCCGACCGCACATCGCGGACGCCCTCGTCGCGAAGGGTCACGTGCCCAATCGCAGCGCGGCGTTCGAGAGCATCCTGCACCCGCGAAGCGGCTACTTCGAACCGCACTACGCGCCGGACCCGCTCGAGGCCGTGCGGCTCGTGGTCGCGGCGGGCGGCGTTCCGGTGCTCGCCCACCCCGCCACCCGGGGCAGGGAGAACGTGATCCCCGAGGACAAGATCGCCGTGCTCGTCGAGGCCGGGCTGTTCGGGCTGGAGATCCACCATCGGGAGAACACCGAGAGCGGCAAGCAGCGGCTCTTCGAGCTCGCCGAGGAGTTCGGCCTCGCCGTCACCGGATCGAGCGACTATCACGGCGAGGGCAAGCCGAATCGGCTCGGCGAGAACACGACGACCCGGGAGGTGCTCGACCGCATCATCGCCGCGGGCACCGGCACGACGCCCTACCGGGGCTGAACCTCAAGAAGATCCGACAATAGAGTTGCAGCATGCCCGGACCGATCGATCTGCACACGCACAGCAGCGTCTCCGACGGCACCGAGACCCCGACGGCGCTGGTGGAGGCGGCCGTCGCCGCGGGCCTCGGCGCCGTCGCGATCACCGACCACGACTCGACGGCCGGCTGGGTGGAAGCCTTTGCCGCGGCATCCGGCACCGGCCTGACGGTGATCCCGGGCATGGAGCTGAGCACGAACTACGGCCCCGCGAGCGTGCACATGCTCGCCTACCTGTTCGATCCGGATGACGCAGGCATCCGCCGGGAGACCGCGCGCATCCGCGACGGTCGGGCCCACCGCGCCGAGCGCATCGTCGAGCGCATTGCCGTCGACTACGACATCACCTGGGCCGACGTGCTTGCCCAGTCGACGAACGGCGGCACCCTCGGCCGGCCGCACATCGCCGACGCGCTGGTCGCCAAGGGGCACGTCCCCACCCGCGGCGCGGCGTTCGAGAGCATCCTGCACTGGCAGAGCGGCTACTACGAGAAGTACTACGCGCCGTCGCCGCTCGAGGGCGTGCGCATGATCGTCGCGGCCGGCGGGGTGCCGGTGCTGGCGCATCCGGCCACCCACGGTCTCTACCGCGTGATCGAGGAGCGGGTGATCGCCGAACTCGTGGACGCCGGACTGTTCGGTCTCGAGATCCATCATCGGGACAACACCGAGGATGGCAAGGTGCGCCTCTACGAGCTGGCGGCGAAGTACGACCTGGTCGTCACGGGATCGAGCGACTACCACGGCGATGGCAAGCCGAATCGACTCGGCGAGAATTCGACGGAGCCGGACGCGCTGGCGCGCATCGTGGCCGCCGGCACGGGGTCGGCGCCCTTTCGGGGCTAGGCCTGCTCCTAGGCGGGGGGCGGCGGCGTGTTGCCGGTTCCGCCGCGACGCGAACGGGTGCGACGACGACGCGTCGGCGACGTTCCATCGTGGGTTCCGCCGCCCTCTGCACTCTCGCGCACGACGTCGGTCGACCCCTCTGCGCGGTCGCGCGGCGGGCGTCCACCCGAGCCGGTGGCGGGGCGTGCCCCGCCGGAACGGCCACCGCGGTCGGCACCGCGGCCGCGGTCTCCTCCGCCATCGCGGCCGCCGCCCGAGCGGCCTCCACGGTCGCCGTCGGTCGGCCGCGGCTCGCGGGGACGCACGGGGCCGGCCGAGGCGAGGCGCCCCTTGGTGCCCTCCGGGATGTCGAGGTCGGTGAAGAGGTGCGGCGACGACGAGTAGGTCTCGACCGGCTCCGGCTGGCCCATGTCGAGCGCCTTGTTGATGGCGGCCCACTTGTGCATGTCATCCCAGTCCACGAAGGTGACGGCGATGCCGGTCTTGCCCGCGCGGCCGGTGCGGCCGGCGCGGTGCAGGTAGGTGTCGTCGTCGTCCGGGATGGTGTGGTTGATCACGTGGGTCACGTCGTTCACGTCGATGCCGCGAGCCGCGACGTCCGTGGCGATGAGGATGTCCTTCTTGCCCGCCTTGAACGCGGCCATGGCCCGCTCGCGCTGCTCCTGGTTGAGGTCTCCGTGCACGGCGGCGGCGTTGAATCCGCGGTCGTTGAGCTCCTCCACCAGCTTGGCCGCCGCACGCTTGGTGCGGGTGAAGACCACGGTCTTGCCGCGGCCCTCGGCCTGCAGGATGCGGGCGATGACCTCGTCCTTGTCCATCGAGTGGGCGCGGTAGACGACGTGCTTGATGTTGGCCTGGGTGCGGCCCTCGTCCGGATCCGTCGCGCGGATGTGGATTGGCCGGTTCATGAAGCGACGCGCGAGAGCGACGATCGGGCCGGGCATCGTGGCGGAGAACAGCATGGTGTGCCGGGTGGGGGAGGTCTGGGCGAAGAGCTTCTCGATGTCGGAGAGGAATCCGAGGTCGAGCATCTTGTCTGCCTCGTCGAGCACCATGACCTTGACGTCCTTGAGCGACAGCATGCGCTGGCTCGCGAGGTCGAGGAGGCGGCCGGGGGTTCCGACGACCACCTGGGCGCCGGCCTTGAGCTGCTCGACCTGGCCCTCGTAGGCCTTGCCGCCGTAGATCGCGGCGACCTGGGTGCCACGGTTGGACGCCGCGAGCACGAGGTCCTCGGCCACCTGCACGCACAGCTCGCGGGTGGGCACCACGACGAGCGCCTTGACACCGGGCTCCGGGTTCAGGCCGAGCGACTGCAGCAGGGGGAGCCCGAAGCCGAGGGTCTTGCCCGTGCCGGTCTTGGCCTGGCCGATGATGTCCTGGCCGGCGAGTCCCATCGGGATCGTCTGCACCTGGATGGGGAAGGGCTCGATGATGCCCTTGGTGGCGAGAGCGTCGACCATGTCCTGGTCGATGTTGAGATCTGAGAAAGTTGTAATGAGTGATGCCCTGTTCTAAAGCGGCTACGCCCGCTTTGACCTGGGGCGTGCGGAGCCTCCACCAGAAATGGGAGGCATTACCACTAGTTTAGCCGTCATTCGCCGGTTAGCCGGATTCCCCGTGCCGGGCGGCCTGTCGGGCGCCGCGCCGATAGGCTATGCGCGTGGTCAAACTGTTCGGTCGTCGCCCGAGACGCAACGACGCCGCCCGCTCGGGCACGCGTCGCTCGTCCAGTGCCGCCGTCAACCGGGTAGACCTCGAGGAGCTGACCCCCGACCTCAATTCCTACCTCGGGCAGGCCGCCTATCTTCAGCTGGTGATCTTCGAGACGCTCAGCCGCGCCGTGGCGACCGCGCCATCGATAGCCTCCAAGGAGGCGATGAGCCGGGTGGCCGGGCTCTCGCTCGCCAAGCACCACGGGCTCACGGCCGAGATCGTGCGCCAGGGCGCCCAGCCCGGTCCGACTATGCAGCCGTACGTGGCGGGCATCGACAACTACGTGCGCGTCACCGCGGGCGCCGACTGGTACGAGACGCTCGTCACCAGCTACGTCACCGCGGGGCTTCTCAACGACTTCGCCCGGCAGCTGGCCGGCGGACTGCCCGCCGACGCCTCGGCGCGCATCGCTGCCCTGCTCGGCGGAGACGACGGCCACGCGATCATCGTCGCCGAGTTGCGTTCGGCGATCGAGGCCAATCCGCGCCTCGCCTCGCGCCTCGCGCTGTGGGGCAGGCGGCTCGTGGGCGACACCCTGCTGGCCGCGCGGTCTGCTCTCGCCGCCAACGGGCATCCGGATGAGGCGCGACTCGAACCGGTGTTCACCGAGCTCATCGCGGCGCACACCAGGCGCATGGACGCCATCGGCCTCACGGCCTAGCGGGCCGGTTCGGTCAGGCGCGGCTGAGCGTCGCGAGCATCTCGGCATCCGCGTGCCGGCGGCGACGTGAGATCGTCACGGCCAGCACCACGCTGAGCGCGGCGGCGAGCACCAGGCTCACCACCCAGATCCACCCGCCGTCGAACTTCCAGCCGGCCCAGGTGAGGGCGGCCCAGATTGCCGATGCCGACGCCGCGCCGACCGCGGGGATCAGCGCCGCCCCGTGCGTCTCGCGCCCCGGGAACGCGTAACGCAGGCCGAGGCCGATGATCGCTCCGCCCAGGGTGACGAAGAGCAGCTCCATGGTCAGGCCACGAAGCCGACGCGCCGGGACTCCTCCGAGCCGATCTCGAGGTAGCCGAACGACTCGAGCGGCACGACGTAGACCGAACCCCGCACGTCGGTAAGGGTGAAGTATTTCGCGCCGGAGTCGAGGGCCGACGAGACGACGGCCTGGATCTCCGCCGACGACTGCGACGACTCGAAGTTGATCTCGCGAGGGCTGTTGATGATTCCGATTCGAATGTCCACGTGCTCAGATTACGACACAACCGGCCGTGCCCCGCGCGCCGTTCTCTGGGAGCGGAACCGCCCGCGCCGTGCGGGTCGATGTCGGTGCCCACCGTTAAGTTGGGGGCATGGCGATCAAGGGTTTTCGGCGGGCGGCCGTCGGGGATTCCCGGGGTGGTTCCGACTCGAATCGCCTGGTTCCGGATGCCGCCCAGAGGGCGGTGCTGCAGCTCGCCGACGGCGCATCCGCCGCGGTGATCGGAGCCCCGGGCACCGGCAAGACCACGACCCTCGTCGAACTCGTGGCCGATCGGGTGCTCGACCGCGGGTGGAGCGCCGAGCAGGTCATCGTGCTCACCTCCAGCCGCACGACGGCCACCGCGCTGCGTGACCGGCTCGCGCTGCGGCTCGGTGTGCCCACCAACGGTCCGCTCGCGCGCACCGTGAACTCGCTCGCCTTCGAGATCGTCGGTGCGGCCGCCGCCTCGGCCGGCGTCGCTCCGCCGAGGCTCGTCACCGGCGGCGAGCAGGACGCGGACATCGGCCAGCTGCTGGAGGGCCAGATCGAGGATGGCGTGGCGCCGGCCTGGCCGCCCCACCTCGACGAGGACGTGCGCCGCCTGCGCGCCTTCCGCACCGAGCTCCGTGAGCTCATCATGCGCGCAACGGAATATGGGGTGACCCCCCAGCGACTCGCGACCCTCGGCGCGGACACCGGCCATCCCGAGTGGGTCGCCGCGGCGGCCTTCATCTCCGACTACCTCTCCGTGGTGAGCAGCTCACGGCCCGGCCAGCTCGACTCGGCGGAGCTCGTGCAGTTCGCGATCGCGGCCCTCGGCCGGGGCGAGGCCGGGGAGCGCGTCGCCGGTCTCCGCCTCGTGGTGGTCGACGACCTCCAGGAGGCCACCAAGTCGACGATCTCGCTGCTCGCCGCCCTCGCGGCGCGCGGCGTCTCGGTCGTCGCGTTCGGCGATCCGGATGTCGCGACGAACGCGTTCCGCGGCGGCGAACCGGATGCCCTGGGCCGGCTCGGCAGCGTGCTCGGCGTTCCAGACCTCGTCACCATCACCCTGGGCACGGCGCACCGCCAGGGCGCGACCCTTCGCGAGTTCACCGCGCGGGTCACGGAACGCATCGGCACCGCCGGGGCCGTCGGCCAGCGCGCAGCGGTCGCCGGCACCACCCACGGTCCGGACCGCGCCTCCCCGGTGCTCAGAATCACGGCGACGAGCCAGGCGAGGCAGTGGGCGGCGATCGCCCGGCAGCTGAGGGAACACCATCTGATCGGCGGCATCCCGCTCTCCGGCATGGCGGTGGTCGTGCGCAGCGGCGCCCTCGTGCCCGTGATCGCGCGGGCCCTCGCCCTCAACGAGGTCCCCACCCGCACCGCGGTCGGCGGGCGGGCCCTGCGCGACGACCACGCCGCCCGCAGTCTGCTTTCGCTGGTGGACGTCGGCATCGGGCGCACCCCGCTCACCGGCGCCCTCGCCGCCGAGCTCCTGCTCGGGCCGTTCGGCGGTCTCGATCACCTCGCGCTGCGGCGCCTGCGCCTCGCGCTGCGGGCGGAGGAACTCGCCGGCGGCCGCAACCGGGCGAGCGACGACCTGCTCGTGGAGGGGCTCGGCGCCCCGGGCCGGTTCGCCACCATCGACCACCGGGTGGGCCGCAACGCCGAACGGCTCTCCGCCACCCTCGGCGCCGTCGGGGCGCTCGCCGCGGACGGCGGCACCATCGAGGAGCTCCTCTGGCTCGCCTGGCACCGCAGCGGCCTCGCGGACGACTGGTTCGCCCAGGCGACGAGCGCCGGCATCACGGCCGCGGAGGCCAACCGCAACCTCGACGGCATCGTCGCCCTCTTCACCTCGGCGAGGCGGTTCACCGAGCGTCGGCCGGGCACCGGCCCGAGCGTCTTCCTCGACGACGTGCTCGACGCCGAGGTTCCGGAAGACACCCTGTCCCCCCAGTCCGCCGCCGAGGCGGTGCTCGTGACCACGCCCTCCGGTGCCGTCGGCCTCGAGGTGGACGTGGTGGTGATCGCCGCCCTGCAGGAGGGCGTCTGGCCGAACCTCCGGCTGCGCGGATCCCTGCTCAACCCGCAGGACCTCGTGCGGGTGATGACGGGGCTCGACGACGTGGTGATCGACGAGCGGCGCCAGGTGCGGGATGACGAGCTGCGCATGTTCGCGCTGGCCGTGTCCCGCGCCCGCCAACAGGTGATCCTCGCCGCCGTGTCGAACGAGGACGACGCCGCGAGCGTGCTCTTCGCGCTCACGCCCCCCGGCACTCCGGTTGTCGATGCGGCGACGGTGCGGCCGCTCTCCCTGCGCGCGCTCACCGGACGGCTCCGTCGCGAGCTCGTGCAGGAGCGGCGCACCGCCCCCGAGCGGGCGGCCGTGGCCTCCGCGCTCGCGCGGCTCGCCGAGGAGCGGGTGCCCGGCGCGAACCCGGCCGAGTGGCACGGCCTGCTCGAGCCGTCGACCACCGAACCGCTCTTCGACGGGGACGAGACCGTGCCGGTGTCCCCATCCAAGCTCGACGCGTTCGAGCAGTCGCCGCTCGACTGGTTCATCGACACCGTCTCGGGCACCCAGTCGAGCACGGCGATGGGCCTCGGCACGATCGTGCACTGGGCGATGGAGACCGCCACAGACTCGAGCGTCGACACGGTCTGGCGCGCCATCGAGCAGCGCTGGAGCGAGCTCTACTTCGAGTCGCCGTGGTTTGCCGAGCAGCAGCGCTCCGCCGCGCGCATCCTCGCCGCCGGCGTCGCCGACTACCTCGCCGACTTCGAGCGCGAGGGCAAGTCGCTCGTCGCCGCCGAGGGACGCTTCAGCCTCAAGATCGACCGCGCCACGGTGAACGGGTCGATCGACCGGGTCGAGCGCTCGAGCGACGGGTCGGTCGTGATCGTGGACCTCAAGACGGGCACCCCCACCGTTCGTCAGCAGGTCGTCGACGCGCATCCGCAACTCGGGGCCTACCAGCTCGCCTATTCGCAGGGGGTGCTCGACGAGTTCCTCGATGACCTCGGCGAGCACTCCGGCGGGGGAGCGAAGCTGCTTTTCGTGAAGAAGGGCAAGAAGAAAAAGCTCTACCAGGAGGGCGTGCAGGCCCCGCTCGACGAGGAGGCTCTCGAGGGCTTCCGGGCCCGGATCAGGCAGGCGGCGCTCGGGATGGCCGCCGCCGCCTTCGAGGGAGCGGTCGAGCTGAGCGAGTGGGGCGGCTTCGACATCGCGTCGCGCAAGCTGCACCGGGTGCGGGCGGTGTCCAGTGACTGACGGCGCGCGTGTTCCCGTGAGTGCCTTCGACATCGCCGACGCGCTCGGGCGCCCCCGGCCGACCGAGCAGCAGCGGCGAGTGATCGAGTCGCCGCTCGAGCCGGCGATCGTCGTGGCGGGCGCCGGCAGCGGCAAGACCGAGACGATGGCCAACCGGGTGCTCTGGCTGCTCGCCAACGGGCAGGTCGCGGCAAACGAACTGCTCGGCCTCACCTTCACCCGCAAGGCGGCCGGCGAACTCTCCAACCGCATCCGCGAGCGCATCGGCGAACTGCACTCGGTGGGCCTGCTGCCGGGCGACTACGACGAGTTCGACCCGCCCGTCGTCGCGACCTACAACGCGTTCTCGAACACCATCTACCGTGACAACGCCGTGCTGCTCGGCCGGGAGAGCGACGGCGCGGTGCTCGGCGAGGCCTCCGCCTGGCAGCTCGCCCGCTCGATCGTGGTCGCCTCCACCGACGAGCGCCTGCCGGGGCTCGGCAAGAGCATCGACTCCGTGACGAAGGCGGTGCTGGCGCTCAGCCACGAGCTGAGCGAGAACGTGGTCGACCCGGGCGACGTCACCGCGATGGCCGTCCGATTCGCCGGGCTGGCCGAGCTGCCCACGGGCGGGACCGGGGTCTACGAGGACGCGGTGACGCTCGCGAAGACCGTCGGGGCGCTCCCGGTGCTCGTGGGCCTCGCGGGCGAGTTCGCGCTGGTCAAGGCGCGCCGCGGCTTCGTCGAGTACTCCGACCAGGTGTCGCTCGCCCTCGAGATCGTGCGGGGAATGCCGAAGGTGGCCGCGGCGATCCGCGAGAGGCACCGCGTGATCCTGCTTGACGAGTACCAGGACACGAGCGTCGTGCAGACCTGGCTGCTGTCCGAGCTCTTCGCCGGCCGCGCCGTGATGGCCGTCGGCGACCCGAACCAGTCGATCTACGGCTGGCGGGGGGCGAGCGCCGCGAACCTGGAGGGGTTCGCCGGGCAGTTCGGCGGTGGGAGGGTGCGGGAGTTCGCGCTCAGCACGAGCTGGCGCAACGGCCACGACATCCTCTCGGTGGCGAACGCGCTCGTGCAGCCGCTGAAGGAGACGACCACCGTGGGAGTCGAGCGGCTCGACGCCGGCCCGAACGCGAGCGACCTGCCGGTCGAGGTCATCGTGGAGGAGACCCTGCAGGAGGAGGCGGATGCGGCGGCGCGCTGGCTCAAGGCGAGACTCGAGACCCGCCAGGGCGAGACGCCACCCACCGCGGCGATGCTGTTCCGCGCCCGCAAGACCCAGGGCGTGTTCATCGACGCCCTGCGCACCCACGGGGTGCCGTTCCACGTGCTCGGCATCGGCGGCATCATGGCTGAGCCGGAGATCGCCGACCTGGTCTCCGCGCTCACCGTGGTCAACGATCCGACGGCCGGATCCCAGCTCGTGCGGCTGCTCGCCGGCTCGCGCTGGCGCATCGGGGCGGCCGACCTGCACGCCCTCCGCCGGCTCGCGTCCTGGCTGCGCGACCGGGACTACGCCCAGCGACCGCTGGATGCCGAACTCAAGGACCGCCTGCGCGCCTCGGTCGCCGAGGGCGAGGGCGGCTCGATCGTCGACGCGATCGACTTCCTGGCCTCCGCCCGTGCCGGCCACTCCGCCCTCTCCCGTTTCAGCGAGGAGGGCCTGGCGAGACTCCGGGACGCCGGCCGCACGCTCGCGCGACTGCGATCCCGCGCGAGCCTCGACCTCCTCGACTTCGTGACCGTGGTCGAGCAGGAGCTGCTTCTCGACATCGAGGTCGCGGCGAACGAGACCCGCGCGCTCGGGTCCGCCAACATGGAGGCGTTCTTCGACGCGCTCGGCGGTTACCTCGCCGTGGACGACTCGGCGAGCCTCGGCGGGTTCCTGGCCTGGCTGCGTGAGGCCGAGTGGCGCGACGGGCTCGCGCCCCGACCGGAGGACGCGGAGGCGGGCACCGTGCAGCTGCTCACCATCCACGGGGCGAAGGGCCTCGAGTGGGACGTGGTGGTGATTCCCCGGCTCGTCGAGAGCGAGCTGCCCGGCTCGCCGCGCGAGGGCTTCGGCGGCTGGCTGTCGTTCGGCACCCTGCCCTACGAGTTCCGGGGAGACGCCGCGGAGCTCCCGCGGTTCGACTGGGAGTCGGCGGTCTCGCGCAAAGAACTCCTGGCCTCGGTCGACGAGTTCAAGGCCGCCGTGAGACTCCGGCACGAGCTCGAGGAGCGGCGGCTCGCCTACGTGGCGGTCACCCGCGCCCGGCACTCCCTCCTGCTCACCGCGTCGTTCTGGTCGACCCAGACGACCCCGCGCGCGCCCAGCCCGTTCATCGTCCCGCTCGCGGAGGCCGGCGTGATCGGCCCGCTCCCGCCGGCGAGTGAGCACGCGGAGAACCCGCTGGGTGACGACGTCAACCTCTTCCTCTGGCCGCTCGATCCGCTCGGCGGTCGTCGGGCGGCGATCGAACGCGCGGCCGACCTGGTGCGCGCCTCGGCCCCGGGGGATGCCGGCCCCTGGGATCGCGAGCTCGACCTGCTGCTCGAGGAGCGGCGCCGCCGGCTGGACGCGGCAGAATACGTGGACCTGCCCACCCGCGTTCCGGCCTCCCGGTTCAAGGACTTCGTGGCCGACCCGGCCGCGGTCGCCTCCGCGCTGTGTCGGCCGATGCCGGAGCGGCCGTTCAGGGCAACGAGCCTCGGCACCGTGTTCCACGACTGGGTGGAGCACCGCTCGGGCGTGCACGGGTCGACCGAGCAGCTCGATGCCCTCTCCACCGAGCTCGACGGGATCGAAGGGCTCGACGGGATTGAACCGCTCGGGGACGCCGAGCCCGCCGAGCCGGAGGGCCTCGAGCGCCTGCGGCAGATCTTCGAGCGATCGGAGTTCGCGGCCCTCAAGCCGGAGAGCGTCGAGATCGAGATCCACCTGATCCTCGAGGGCGAGATCGTGGTCTGCAAGCTGGATGCGGTCTACCGGGTCGGCGACCGCTACCGCATCGTCGACTGGAAGACCGGCAAGGCGCCGCGGGATGCCGCCGACCTCGAGGCGAAGCAGCTGCAGTTGGCCCTGTACCGGCAGGCCTTCGCGGAGTGGAAGGGCATCGACCCGGAGCTGATCGACGCCGTCTTCTACTACGTGAGTGACGACGCCATCATCCGTCCCGAGCGCATCTATTCGCGGGACGAACTCATCGCCCTGTGGCGCGCCGTAGCCTGACCGCGGCCCCTTCGCCCCCTCGCCCCCTTCCCGTCCCTCTGCCCCCTTCCGAAATCCATGCATTCCTGCCCGACACGCCGCCGCCCGGTGCCGACACACGGCGTGTCTTGAAGGAATGCATGGATTTCGGAAGAAGAAGAGGCCACAGCGGCGGGCGGCTAGATCGCCGGGGAGCCCTGCCGAGCCACGATCGCGGCGATGAGGGCGTCCACGGGCTCGCGCGCGGTGCCGGGGTTGTCGAGCAGGCTGAAGTCCACGTCGCCGAGGGTGGGCAGCTCCAGTGCGGGGGAGAGTTCGCTCAGGTCCGGCGGGATGAGGCTCTGCGGGAACGCGGCGATGCCGATGCCCGCCCGCGCGGCGGCCAGCACGCCGTTGATCTCGCGCACGTTGCAGGTGATGCGCCAGGTGCGACCGGCGGATTCGAGCGCGCTGATGGCGACAGTTCGGCTGAGGCTCGGAGCCTGGTAGGCGATGAGGGGAACGTGCTGTCCGGGTTCGAGACTCAGTGTGCGGTGGCCCACCCACACCATCCGGTCCCGCCGCACGAGACGCCCGACCCCGATGCCCGGCTCCTGCTTGATGAACACGAGGTCGAGCTGCCCGGCCTGCAGCCGGCGGGCGAGGGCGCCGCTCTGGTTCACGGTGAGCTCGAGGTTGATCTGCGGGTAGAGCTGGCGGAAGTCGCGCAGGATCTGCGGCAACTGGGTGAGCGCGAGGTCGTCGGCCGAGCCGAATCGCAGCCGGCCCCGCATCGCCGACCCGGTGAAGTAGCTCGACGCCTGGTCGTGGGCGGCGAGGATCGAGCGGGCGAAGCCGAGCATCGCATCGCCGTTGTCGGTGAGTCGCACCTCGCGGGTGTCCCGTGCGACGAGGATCCGCCCGGCGGCCGTCTCGAGCTTGCGGATGTGCTGGCTGACCGTGGGCTGGCTGAGTCCCAGCAGCGCCGCGGCCTTGGTGAAGGAGAGGGTCTCGGCCACCGAGACGAAGCTCTTGAGCAGCACCGGGTCGAACATTCACGGCCTCTCATTACGAAACTCAATGGTACTTATAGGGCTGATTCTATAAGGCAATAGGTGGCAACGGGCCTAGCGTTGGCGTGACCATACGAAACGCACGAGTATCGCGAGACATCACACTGTGACGACAGAATCGCCGACCATGAGTCCGGCAACCGAACCCATCCCCGTACTCCACGAACGACCGCGCTGGCGCGATACCTTCATCTCGCTGCGCATCTTCAACTACCGCCTCTACGTGATCTCGCAGCTCATCGCCAACACCTCGGGCTGGATGCAGAAGATCGCCACCGACTGGCTGGTGAACGAGCTCACCCACAACATCACCCTCGTCGGCGTGACCGTGTTCCTGCAGTTCGCCCCGGTGCTCGTGTTCGGCGTGTGGGGCGGGGTGATCGCCGACCGCGTGGACAAGCGCCGGCTCATGATGGCCACCCAGTCCGTGACCGCCGCGCTCTGCGCGACCCTCGGGCTTCTCACCCTCTTCGGCATCGTCGAGGTCTGGCAGGTCTGGGGAGTCGCGCTCCTGCTCGGCCTCGTCGCCGTCGTGGAGGGCCCGGCGCGCTCCGCCTTCGTGAATGAGATGGTCGGCCACGGTCGGCTGCGCAACGCGATCAGCCTCAACGCCTCGATCTTCCACCTCGGCGGACTTCTCGGTCCGGCCATCAGCGGCGTGCTCATCGCCCTCGTGGGCTCCGGCTGGTCGATCAGCGTGAACGCGATCGCCGCCGTGCTGGTGGTGGTGGCCCTGGCCAGCATGCGGGTGCACGAGCTGCGACCGTCGCCGCGCGCCGAGCGTGCCCGTGGGCAGATCCGGGAGGGGCTGAGCTACGTGATCTCCAAGCCGACGATCTTCTGGCCGATGGTGATGCTCGCCTTCGTGTCGACTTTCGGCATGACGCTGCCGGTGCTCCTCGTCTCCTTCGCCGACACCGTCTACCAGACCGGGGCCACCGGCTACGGCCTGTACAGCTCGGCGGCCGCGGTGGGCGCGCTCTCCGGTGCCGTGCTCTCCACCCGCCGGATGAACGTGCGGCTGCGCACGATCGTGGTGGCGGCCGGCCTGTTCGGTCTCGCCCTCATCCTCGCCGGCTCGGTCAGCTGGGAGCCGCTCTTCATCGTCTTCCTGGTGAGCATCGGCGTGACACGTCTGCTCTTCGCCACGGGCGCCGAGTCGATAGTGCAGCTCTCGACCAACCGCGTCATCCGCGGTCGCGTGATGTCCCTGTACTCGATCATCATGCTGGGCGGCCAGGCGCTCGGCGGTCCGATCAGCGGCGCGATCGCCGAACACCTCGGCGTGCACGTGGCGATGACCGTCGCCGGCGCGATTCCGGCACTCGCCGCGATCGTGATCGGGCTGGTGCTGGCCAGGACCGGACGGCTCGCGCTTCGGTTCCAGCTGCGGCGCAACCGGGGTCCGTTCGTGATCGAGCGTCGGGCGTCCGGAGCCTGAGCCCCGAGCCCGAGTGCGGGGCGTGAGGCGGTTAGGCACGCTGGTTGCGGTCGAGCATCGCCTCGACCTCGTCCACGGCCATCACGGGCATGGTGTTGTGGGTCAGGGACTGTTCGAGGTCGTTCTGCACCGTGTCGACGAGGCCGTGCAGCATGGCCACCGCGTCGTCCACGATCTCGGTGCTGCGCTGCTGGGTGCCGTGCAGCAGCCACTTGGCGATCTCGAGCTCCGCGTAGAGCATCGCGCGCTGCTTGACCTGCCGGTCGCTCGACCCGCGGGCCAGGGCGTAGGCGTCGAAGGCGGCCTCGGCCACGTTCTCGCCGTGGGCGCCGAGCAGCCAGTAGAGATCGCGGGCGGGGTCGCCGACGCTCAGGGTGTGCCAGTTGAGCAGCCCGGTCACGTCGCCGTCCGAGCTCAGGAAGGACTCGGCGCTGAGCGAGCCGTTGACCACGGTCGGGGCGAACTGCCAGAGGGCGGAATCCTCGGTGGCGCGCTCCCAGCGGCCGAGCAGGGCGGCCGGAACGAGGTGGGTCGCGGCGGCCCGGTCCATCACCACGACACTCGAGCGCAGGATCTCGACCGGGGTGTAGACGGGGAGGCCGGCGTCGGCGATGAAGCTCGTCGGCAGCGAGTGCACGGCGGCGATGGCGCGGCCGATTGAGTCGGCGAGGCCGTCGTCCGTCTCGATCGAGTCCAGGGGCACCTTCGAGCCGTAGACGAATTCGTAGACGACGGCGCGGGTGCCGCCGATCGGCGTCTGGCCGGCGAAGTTGGTGACGCTGAAGGGCAGCCTGGCCCGTACTCCGGTGCTGAGCGCCCGGAGCGCCACGAGATCCGCCGACTGTTCGGCCTCGGCCCGTTCGGAGGTGGGAACGCGGATGATCCAGTGCCGGCCGTCGCGTCCGGTGAGCAACGCCGCCTCGAAGTCGCCGTGCACCCCCGAGCCGAAATTAGTGGCGGACGCCACGTCGAGGCCGGCTACGGCTGCGGTCGCCAGCGCGGCTAGAGTGAGATGAGATCTGGCCATACCTCACAGGGTAGGTCGTAGGTCGCCGGCCGGCACGAACGCCACGCTGTTCCCGCCTCCTTCACCGATTGGTCGCCCCATGTCCACTCCGCCCCCGGCCCGGCAGCCGCAGGCCGCCCTCCCGTTCTCGTCGCTTCCGCTCTCCCGCCACGCCCTCGACCGCGACTATCTCGGCCGCAATCGCGAGGGCCTGTTCGACGAGCTGTGGGGGGATCCGGCCACCCGTGTGCTCGTGCTCTGGAAGGGCAACGCCCTGCTCGGCGCGAACGGCCGTCTCGCGCTGCTGCCGGCCGACCGGGTGCCGGATGCCGAACTGCGGCTCTATCTCGGACGCTCGCTCGCCAGGGACTCGCTCGGTCTGCCCATCGTCGCGGCGCAGATCGGCGACGAGGCGGCGGTGCGGCTCAACTCCGACCCGGCGGCGTGGGCGAACCTCCGCGTGGTGGGCAACACCCTCAACGACCTCGACGCCGGGCTCTTCACTGCGGCGCTCGCGCTCGCCAACTGGCACAGGTCGCACGGCTTCTCGCCGCGCACCGGAGCCCCGACGGTGCCGGAGCAGGGCGGCTGGGTTCGCCGGAACGTGGATGACGGCAGCGAGATCTTCCCCAGGACCGACCCGGCGATCATCGTCGGCATCGTCGACTCGCAGGACCGCATCCTGCTCGGCCACAACGCCATGTGGGACGCCAACCGCTATTCGCTGCTCGCCGGCTTCGTGGAGCCGGGGGAGTCGCTCGAGAGCGCGGTGATCCGAGAGGTGTTCGAGGAGTCCGGCATCCGCGTCGTCGACCCGGTGTACCTGGGTTCGCAACCGTGGCCGTTCCCCGCGTCGCTCATGCTCGGGTTCTCGGCCCGGGTCGACCCGCACCGGGAGTCCACCCTCACGCCCGACGGCACCGAGATCCTCGACCTGCGGTGGTTCAGCCGCGCGGAGCTCGCCGACTCGCTCGGCGAGATCTACCTGCCCGGGTCCACCTCCATCGCGAGGGCGATCCTCGAGAAGTGGTACGGCGGCCCGATCGACGACGGGCAGAAGTGAGTTCGGCCGAATCCCTCCTCGACGGCCTCGACGCCGAACAGCGCGTCGCGGCCCAGAGCCTGCTCGGACCGCTCTGCCTGCTCGCGGGAGCCGGCACCGGCAAGACCCGCGCGATCACCCACCGCATCGCCTACGGCGTGGCCACCGGCGTCTACGCGCCCGGGCGGGTGATGGCGCTCACCTTCACCTCGCGCGCGGCCGCCGAGCTGCGCGGCCGCCTCAGGGTGCTTGGGGCGACGGGAGTCGCGGCGCGCACCTTCCACGCCTCCGCGCTCTCCCAGCTCGGCTTCTTCTGGCCGCAGGTGATCGGCGGCACCATGCCCCGCATCCTCGACAGCAAGGGCAGGCTCCTCGGCCAGGCCGCCGAGATGCTGCGGCTCAAGCTTGACACCGCCACCCTGCGCGACCTCGCCGCCGAGATCGAGTGGCGCAAGGTCTCCCGGCTCACCCTCGACCAGTACGCCGAGATCGTGGCTCAGCGACCGCTCCCGGCCCTCCTCACCGCGGAGAAGATGATCGCGCTGCACTCGGCGTACGAGGCGATCAAGGACGACCGCCGACAGCTCGACTTCGAGGATGTTCTGCTCGCCACCGCCGGAATGATCGAGACCGAGCCGCGGGTCGCGCAACAGGTGCGCGAGCAGTACCGCTTCTTCGTGGTCGACGAGTACCAGGACGTCTCGCCGCTCCAGCAGGCGCTGCTCGACCTCTGGCTCGGCGACCGGCAGGACCTCTGCGTGGTGGGCGACGCGAGCCAGACCATCTACTCCTTCGCCGGGGCATCCGCCGACTACCTTCTCGGGTTCCCCACCCGGTACCGCGAGTCCACGGTCGTGCGGCTCGAGCAGAACTACCGGTCGACGCCGGCGATCGTGCACACCGCGAACCGTCTCATGCGCGGTCGGCCGGGCGCCCTCGCCCTGCGCGCCGCCGTGAAGCCGCCGGTGGCCATCACTCCCTCGGTCACCGCGTACCCGAGCGACATCGCCGAGGCGCGAGCGGTCGCGGCCCAGATCGGCGAACAGATCGCGGGCGGCGCCAAGCCGCAGGACATCGCCATCCTCTACCGCATCAACGTTCAGGCCGCCGTGCTCGAGGCCGCCCTCGCCGATGCCGGCATCACCTTCCAGCTGCGCGGCGGCACCAGGTTCTTCGAGCTGCAAGAGGTGAAGCAGGCGCTCATGATGCTCAAGGGCGCCGTGGTCGGAGCCACCCGCGAGCTGCTGTTCAAGACCGTGAGCGATGTTCTGCGCTCGCTCGGCTGGACCCAGGATGCCCCGGAGGTGCGCGGCGCCGTGCGCGACCGGTGGGAGTCGCTCAACGCGATCATGGGCCTCGCCGAGGCCTCGCCGAGCGGCACGACCCTCCGCGCGTTCGTGGACGAGCTGTTCGAGCGATCGGCCGCCCAGCACGAACCGACGATGTCGGCCGTGACCCTCGCGACCCTGCACTCCGCGAAGGGCCTCGAGTGGGACACCGTCTACCTCATCGGGCTGAGCGACGGCTTCGTGCCGATCACCTACGCCAAGACGCCGGAGGCGATCGACGAGGAACGCCGCCTGCTCTATGTCGGCGTCACGCGGGCCCGTCGAAGGCTGCACCTGTCGTGGTCGAGCGGTGGAGGCGGCCGGGGCGGAGCTCGCCGACCGTCACGATTCCTCGCCGAGCTGGACTGACGCCCTCCCCTCCCCAGGAGTCGAGGCCGTCCGCGGCCCGGCACAGGCAGTCCGGATGCGGCCACCAGACGGCGCTGCGCCTCTCGCCGTCCGCGGTGCCGATGGCGAGGGAGGTGGCTGGGCCACCGGGCTCACGTTCCTCGGGCCGGGCGATCCTCTCGAGCACGAGCCGCGCGACGCTGACCGCCACCTCCTCGACGAGCAGTGCGCCCTCCGCGCTCGAGCGGCGGCCCAGCAGCTGGGTGGCGATCGCCGGCCAGGCCGGGTCGGCATCCGTCCTGGCGAGTTCGACGCACCACAGGCACGGTCCGATTCCGGGCTCAACCAGGGGCCCGATGCGCACCGCCTCGTCGCCGAAGACGACGGGCAGGTGGGGGAGGTCTCGGCCCAGCCAGCGTCCGTGGAGCTCCGGCGGAATCACGTAGCCGGCCACGATCACCACGAGGGATGCCTCGTCGCCGTCGGGGACCACGGCCACGTTCGAGCGGCGCAACAGGTGCGCGATGTGTTCGGCCGCCGGTCCGTCGCCCACCACCGTGACCCGGCCGGGAGGGGCGTCCTCAGCGGCCGCGACGAGCGCCGGCCCGAGGCGGTCGAGCAGGAGGCCCACCTCGTCGTGGCCACCGCCCGCGGACGCGGCGATCATGTCCAGCCCCGACCGGCTCACGCCCACGAGCAGGGCGGCGATCATCCGCTCGTCAGCGGCCGACACCTCCTCGAGCACGACTCGCGGCGCGTCGACGCCGAACTGCAGGCTCGAGGGCGTGCGCCAGAGCAGGGGAAGGCGGGGATCGAGTCGCAGAACCATCCGCCCATGATGCGCGGATGCCCGGCCCGGCGTCGCCCGCAGTCCACAGCCCGCCGTCCTCACCTTCCGAAATCCATGCATTCCTGCCTGACACGCCGCTCAGGTGCGCCGTCGAGGGCGTGTCGCCGAGAAATGCATGGATTTCGGAAGGGGCGAGAAACAGGAAATGGACGCGAGAGGGCTAGTGCGAGGGGTCGTCGGCCGAGCCGTCGCGTGCCTCGTGCGGGCGATCATCCGTCGTGTCGTTGAGCAGGTCCTCGATGGCCTGGTCGATGTCGTCGGGTTCCGGCGAGGGGCCGGTGAGTCGAGCGACGAGGGCGGCCGGGTCGTCGATGTCCTCCGACGTCGGCACGAGGTCTGGATGCGACCAGAGCTCATCGCGAGCCTCCGGACCGACCTCGTCGGTGAGTTTCTGCCACATTGCGGCGGCCTCGCGCAGGCGTCGCGGCCGGAGTTCGAGCCCGACGAGGGTGGAGAACGCCGACTCGGCCGGGCCGCCCGCCGCGCGCCGACGGCGAACCGTCTCGGCGATCGCGCCGGACTTCGGCAGCCGGGTAGTCGCCTGGGCGGTCACGACATCCACCCAGCCCTCGATCAGGGCGAGCATGGTCTCGAGGCGCCCGAGGGCGGCGAGTTGCGACTCTGACTTGGGCGGGATCAGGGCACCGCTCACCATCGCCTCGCGCAGTTCCTCCGGGTTCGAGGGGTCGAAGTCGGTGGCGAGCTGTTCGAGCCGCTCGGTGTCGATCCGGATGCCCTGGGCGAACTCCGAGATGGAGGTCATGAGCTGCAGCCGCATCCACTTCGCGTGCCGGAACAGCCTCGCGTGGGCGAGTTCGCGCACGGCGAGATAGAGCTGCACCTGGTCCTGCTCGATGTCGAGGCCCGCGCCGAAGGCGGCCACGTTCTGGGGGAGCACCGCCGCCTGTTGGTCGGCGTCCGTGCCCGCGCTGAGCAGCGGGATGCCGACGTCGCCGCCGGAGACGACCTCGCTCGCGAGCTGGCCCACGACCTGGCCGAGCTGCATGGCGAAGAGGGTGCCGCCCACGTTGCGCATGAGCCTCGACGCGCCGTCGATCATGCCGGACATCTCCTCCGGCGCCTGGTCGCGAAGCACGTCGGTGAGCGAGTTCGCGATGCTCAGGGCCACGGGCTCGGCCAGCTGGGTCCAGATTGGCATGGTGGCGGTGATCCACTCGGTGCGGCTGAGCAGCCGCGGATGCACGGTCAGTTCGGAGATGTAGGTCGCCTCGTCGAGCCACAGGGCGGCGATGTGGAACGCCTGCTCGAGCGCGGCACGCTCGGCCGGGGTGGTGGCCACGACGTCCTTGGCGGCGATCGCCTTCGCCTGCTCGAGGGCGAGTCCCCAGTTGATGCCGTCACCGCTCGACTGGAGCGCGCTCTGCAGCTGGCCGATGAGGTTCTTGATCATTTCGGGGTCGTTCGGCAGGCCGGCGGCGGCCGCGAGACGCTCAGGATCGATCTCGCCGTCACCGGAGAGAAACTTGTTGAGCATGTCGCGGAATTCGTCTTCCGGGTCGTGCGCCGAATCTTCAGACATAGCAACTACGCTAGCCGCTGCGCGCTCGACGCGGCTTGTTTTGACCTGTGCCTTGGCCCCGAAGATGTGCGCCTGTGGCGAACATCATTCGAAAGGACAGCGGTGGCGATCTTCACCGACGATTCTCCGGTCGGCGCGCCAGCACGGCGCCGATCCCGCTGGGTCGGCTGGACGCTTCTCGTCGGCGCGCTCCTCGGGTCCTTCGGCTTCGCCATGGTCCCGGCGCCCTACGTGATCGAGCAGCCAGGGCCGGTCTTCAACACCCTGGGCACTGTCGACTTCGACCACAAGCGTGTTCCCCTCATCGAGATCCCGGGCCAGAAGACGTACCCCACCACGGGTGCCCTCGACATGCTCACGGTGAACGTGGTCGGCGACCGCCAGCAGTCGCCGAGCTGGTTCGAGGTGGCGCAGGCCTGGCTCGACCGCAGCAAGGCGGTGCTGCCACTCGACGCGATCTACCCGGTGGGCGAGACCGTGAAGCAGTCGAACGAGCAGGCGGCCGTCGACATGCAGAACTCGCAGAAGGATGCGATCGCCGCGGCCCTCACCCGGCTCGGCTACGCCCTGCCGAGCACCCTGTCTGTCGCCGGGTTCTCGCCGGACTCGCCGTCCAAGGGGCGCCTGCAGAACGGCGACACCATCCTCAGCGTCAACGGCACGAAGACCGACAGCGTTCTGGGCCTGCGAGCCCTCATCGCCAAGTCGGGAGCCGGCGTTCCGGTGACCATCGCCATCGCGCGGGGCGGAAAGACCTCGAACGTGGAGGTGACGCCGCAGCTGAGCTCCGGTCCCAAGCCGGCACCCATCATCGGCATCTTCCCGGCGGTGTCGTACACCTACCCGTTCAAGGTCAAGATCCAACTGCAGGATGTCGGTGGCCCGAGCGCCGGACAGATGTTCGCGCTCGGCATCATCGACAAGCTGACCCCCGGGTCGATCACCGGAGGCGCCAAGGTGGCGGGCACCGGCACCATCGACGCCGACGGGAACGTGGGCGCGATCGGCGGGATCCGGCAGAAGCTCTACGGCGCCAAGAACGCCGGAGCGACCTGGTTCCTCGCCCCGTACAGCAACTGCAACGAGGTGACCGGGCACATCCCGAGCGGCATCCGGGTGCTCGCGGTGAAGACGCTCGACGACTCCCTGGCCGCGCTCAAGGCGATCTCCAGCGGAGCGAGCACGACGTCGCTGCTCAGCTGTCCAGCAGGCTGACCGCGGGAACCTCGCAGAACCACCCCTTAAGATGAGGGACCACAGCATCCGCCACAAACCAGGAGCAGTCTCGTGACGTCCAGCCGTACAGAAGAGCGTCAGCCTGCGTCGCGATCGAGGGTCACCGTTCTCGTGACGATCGCGGTTCTCGCCGTTCTGGTAGTCCTCTTCTTCATCTTCTCGAGCCTCTACACCGACTGGCTGTGGTTCGACCAACTGGGCTTCCTCAACGTGCTGACCACTCAGTGGGTGGCGAGCACGGTGATGTTCTTCATCGGCTTCATCGGCATGGCGGTGCCCGTGTTCGTGAGCATCGAGCTCGCATTCCGTTTCCGGCCCGTCTACGCCAAGCTCAACCCCCAGCTCGACCGCTACCAGCAGGTGATCGAGCCGCTCCGCCGGCTCGCGATGTACGGCATCCCGGCGGTGCTCGGCCTGTTCGCCGGAGTGGCGACGTCCTCGCGCTGGCAGCTCGCCCTCGAATGGATCAACGGCGTGCCGTCGGGCAAGGTCGACCCGCAGTTCGGGCTCGACATCTCCTTCTACCTCTTCGCGTTGCCGTTCTACCAGGCCGCGGCGGCCTTCGCCTCGGCCGTCGTGCTGATCTCGGGCATCGCCGCCCTCGCCACGAGCTACCTCTACGGGGCGCTGCGTTTCAACGGCCGTGAGGTGCGCATCTCGCGCTCCGCGCGCATCCAGCTCGCGACGACCGGCGCGGTCTACCTCGCGCTTCAGGCCGTGAGTATCTGGCTGGACCAGTATTCGACCCTCAGCAGCCAGACCTCGAGCACCCTCTTCGAGGGAGCGTCATACGCCGACGCCAACGCCGTGATCCCCGGGCGGCAGATCCTCGCCGGCATCGCGGCCGTCGTGGCGATCCTCTTCGTGATCACCGCGATCGTCGGCCGTTGGCGCCTGCCCATCATCGGCACGGCGCTCCTGCTGGTGAGCGGGCTGCTGATCGGATCTGTGTACCCCTGGATCGTGCAGAAGTTCCAGGTGGAGCCGAACGTGCGCACGCTCGAGGCTCCCTATATCGACAGGAACATCGCGGCGACCAGGGAGGCCTACGGTGTCGCGGGCGTCAAGGAAGAACCGTATTCGGCCACCACCACGGCCGCCCAGGGCGCCCTGCGCAACGACGCCGAGACCACCGCCAACATCCGCATCATCGATCCGGCCCTCGTCTCCGACTCCTTCGCCCAGCTCGAGCAGATCAAGCAGTACTACCAGTTCGCCCCGCACCTCGACGTCGACCGCTACAAGATCGCCGGCAAGTCGCAGGACACCGTGATCGCGGTGCGCGAGCTCAACCAGGCCAACACCGGTGCCCAGCAGAGCTGGTACAACAACACCCTCGTCTACACGCACGGCTACGGCGTCGTCGCCGCGTACGGAAACCAGCGCTCGAGCGACGGCCTGCCCGTGTTCCTCGAGTCCGGCATCCCGAGCACCGGCGCCCTCGGCAAGTTCCAGCCGCGCATCTACTTCGGCGAGGACTCCCCGACCTACGCGATCGTCGGCGCCCCCAAGGGCGGCAGCAAGATCGAGCTCGACTATCCGGCCGGCGACCAGGGCAACAACCAGAACGCCACGACGACGTTCTCCGGCAACGGCGGACCCAAGCTCGACAGCGTCTTCAAGAAGCTGATCTACGCGATCAAGTTCCAGTCGGAGCAGATCTTCCTCTCCAACGGGGTGAACAACGACTCGCAGATCCTCTACAACCGCAAGCCGGTCGATCGCATCCAGAAGGTCGCCCCGTACCTGACACTCGACAGCGATCCGTACCCGGCCGTCGTGGACGGCAAGGTCGTCTGGATCGTGGACGGCTACACCACGAGCGCGAACTACCCGTACTCGGCGATCCAGCAGCTCAGCAACGCGATCTCCGACACCTACACACCGGCTCCGGACTTCGCGCTCGATAACATCAACTACATCCGCAACTCGGTGAAGGCCACGGTGGACGCCTACAGCGGAAAGGTGACCCTCTACGCCTGGGACGACAAGGACCCGATCCTCAAGACCTGGCAGAAGATCTTCCCCTCCACGGTCAAGCCGGTGAGCGAGATGAGCGCGCAGCTCATCAGCCACGTGCGCTACCCGGCCGACCTCTTCAAGGTGCAGCGCGAGATCCTGGGCACGTACCACGTCACGGACTCGAACACCTTCTACTCGTCGACGGATGCCTGGATCACGCCGAACGACCCGGTGTCCGACGCGGCGACGGCGAAGCTCCAGCCGCCGTACTACCTCACGATGAAGCTCCCGGGATCGAAGCAGCCTGCGTTCTCCCTGTACTCCACCTACATCCCCAACTCGAAGGGCGTCGGCACGAGGAACATCCTCACCGGCTACCTCGCGGCGAACGCGGATGCCGGAAGCACGGCGGGAAAGATCGACTCCGGCTACGGAAAGCTCACCCTTCTCGCGCTGCCGAAGCAGGACACCGTGCCGGGTCCCGGCCAGGTGCAGAACAACTTCAACACCGACACGGCCGTTGCCAACCAGCTTGCGCTTCTCCAGCGCGGTGACACCAAGGTGAAGCGGGGCAACCTGCTGACGGTGCCCGTCGGGGGAGGGCTGCTCTACGTGCAGCCGATCTACGTCGAGTCGACGGCCGAGACGAGCTACCCGGTGCTGCGCAAGATTCTCGTCTCGTTCGGCGAGAAGATCGCCTTCGAGGACACCCTCAACGCAGCGCTCGACTCGCTCTTCGGCGGGGACTCCGGCGCGAGCGCGGGGGACGGCGGAGTGGTGGCGACACCTCCGGCCACCGGAACGCCCACGCCGACCACCCCGTCTACCGGCACCGACGCCACGCTCAAGGCGGCACTGGCCGACGTGCAGTCGGCACTCACCGCCCGTGCCGCGGCGCTCAAGTCGGGTGACCTGAGCGCGTACGCCACGGCCGACCAGGCCCTCGTGACGGCCCTCAACAAGGTGTTCGCCCTGGAGAAGTAGGAAGCCCCGGAGAAGTAGAAACATGAACGACGGGATCGCGCTCGACTCGGGCGACTGGCTCGACGCCAATCGCGCGAACTGGGACGAGCGCGTTCCCGTGCACGTCGCGAGTGAGTTCTACGACCAGACCGAGCTGCGCGCGGGTCGGGGCGCGCTGTACCCGATCGAGGAGGCCGAGCTGCCGCTCGTCTTCCCCGAGGGGGTCGACGGCCTGCGCATCCTGCACCTTCAGTGCCACTTCGGCGCGGACTCCCTCGTGCTCGCGCAGCGGGGGGCGACGGTCGTCGGCATCGACTTCTCGAGGCCCGCCGTGCGGCAGGCGCGGCAACTCGCGGACGAGGTCGGCCTCGCCGACCGTTCCCGGTTCATCGAGGCGAACCTCTACGACGCGCGGCACGCCCTGCCGGAGCCGGAGTCGTTCGACGCCGTCTACACGACCTGGGGCACCATCGGCTGGCTGCCGGATGTCGCGGAGTGGGCCAGGATCGTGGCCTGGTTCCTCAAGCCCGGCGGCCGCCTGTACTTCGCGGACGGGCATCCGACCGCCTTCGTCTTCAGCGACCGCGCCGACACCACGGCACTCCCGTCGTTCACCTACCCGTACTCCACGGACGGCGCCGCCGATGTCGTCGACGAGAACTACGACTACGCGGACCGGGACGCGCTGTTCGAGAACACGGTCACCTACGAGTGGCAGCATCCGCTCTCCGACACGATGACCGCCCTGCTCGACGCCGGCCTGCGCCTCGACTTCTTCCACGAGCACTACGAACTGCCCTGGCGCATGTTCGAGGTGCTCGAGCCCACCGGCACTGGCCTCTGGCGCTGGCCGGAGAAGAAATGGCTGCCCCTCGGAATGAGCATCGCGGCCACCCGACTCTGACGGCCCGTGATCCGGGCTGGCGAGCTGTGGTAGTGTTACTTCTTGTGCCGCGGGGTGGAGCAGTTCGGTAGCTCGCTGGGCTCATAACCCAGAGGTCGCAGGTTCAAATCCTGTCCCCGCAACAGATAACGAAACAGAAGGCCCGAAATCATTGAGATTCCGGGCCTTTTGCTTTGCTCGGACCTGAGGCGCCCCCGCTCCAGACACGGGTCTAGGTTGAATCTCACGCCCCGCCACGCCCCGCCACGCCACGCCCCGCCCCGTCGCCACGCCCTGGCAGTTCTGCGCGTCGACCGCGATTTCTCCGAGCCCCCAGCCCAGCGGAAGCCCGGGGACCTGGTCCACTTCGGTCTTCCTCCTCTGGTGATTTCCCCTCCTGGTGAGCCCCCTCCTGGTGAGTGGGCAAAAGTGCACCCAAACGGCCGGTCTTGCCGCCGCTATTGCCCAGTCGATTGCTGGCGGTACGGGCGCGCGGGCGCGCGGGCAGCTCCGGTGACTGCTGTGCGCGCTCCAGACCGCGCCGAGACTATCCCCGAGCGGGGTAGGCGCGCGCTGCGCCGATGCGCGCTGCCGCGAAGTCGACGTACCCCGGGGTCGCACCGGCGGGGGCGCCTAAAATGGAGGAAGCCCCGCGCCGTCGGCGTGGGGTGATCAGGGAGACTCACCGTGGCCAGCACGCGCACAGCACCGCACGCCTCAGCCGGCGATGCCCCGGCCTTCGCCGACGAGCGGGTCGCCCTGTTCCGCGCGGACTTTCCGATCCTCGGCCGTTCGGTGAACGGCCAACCCCTCGTCTACCTCGACTCGGCGGCGACCTCGCAGACCCCGCTCGGGGTGCTCGAGGTGGAGCGGCACTTCTACGAACACGCGAATGCGGCGGTCAACCGAGGCTCGCACACGCTGGCAGTCGAGGCCACCGACGCCTTCGAGGCGGCCAGGGCCACCCTCGCCGGGTTCCTCGGCACCCTCCCCGAGGAGATCGTCTGGACGTCGAACGCCACCGAGGGACTCAACCTCCTGGCGTATTCCTTCTCCAATGCCAGCCTCGGCCGGGGCGGCCAGGCCGCGAGTCGCTTCGCCCTGCAACCGGGGGACGAGATCGTGGTGACAGAGATGGAGCACCACGCCAACCTCATCCCGTGGCAGGAGCTCGCGTTCCGCACGGGGGCGACTCTGCGCTTCATCCCGATAAGCGATGACGGCGAACTGCGCCTCGACGAGGCGGAGCGCATCATCGGCGACCGCACGAGGGTGCTCGCCGTGACGCACGTCTCCAACGTGCTCGGCACGATCAACCCGGTGGCCGAACTCGTGGCGCTGGCCCGCCGGGTGGGCGCCCTCGTGGTGCTCGACGCGTGCCAGTCCGCGCCGCACCTGCCGCTCGACCTGCACGCGCTCGACGTGGACTTCGCGGTGCTCTCCGGCCACAAGATGCTTGCCCCCACGGGGATCGGCGTGCTCTACGGACGACGGGAACTTCTCGACGCCATGCCTCCGTTCCTCACCGGCGGGTCGATGATCACCACGGTCACGATGGAGGAGGCGGAATACCTTCCCGCCCCGCACCGGTTCGAGGCGGGCACCCAGCGCGTCTCCCAGGCCGTGGCTTTCGCCGAGGCGGTGCGCTATCTCGAGGCCGCCGGGATGGATCGCGTGCGCGCGTGGGACTCCCAGTTGGGGCAGCGCCTCGTCGAGGGACTCGCCGGCCTCGACGGCATCCGGGTGGTCGGGCCGAAGCCCGGCCGCGAGCGCATCGGTCTCGCGGCGTTCGACGTCGACGGGGTACACGCCCACGATGTCGGGCAGTTCCTCGACGACCGAGGGATCGCCGTGCGGGTCGGCCATCACTGCGCCCAACCGCTCCACCGGCGGCTCGGGCTCACCGCGACCACCCGCGCGAGCACCTACCTGTACACGACGACCGACGAGGTGGATGCCTTCCTGTCGGCGGTCGCCGAGGTGCGCGGATACTTTGGAGTCACATCATGAGCGAACTCGACGGCCTCTACCAGCAGATCATCCTCGACCACTCCAAGGCCCGCCAGGGCAGCGGACTGGCGACCGCGACCGTGCCAGCCGGCGCGCACCTCGGCGAGTCGCACCAGATCAACACCACCTGCGGCGACGAGGTCACGGTGCGCGTGGCCGTGGTCGACGGCAAGATCGAGCAGATCCGCTGGGACGGCGACGGGTGTGCCATCTCGATGGCCGCCGCCTCGGTGATCAGCGAACTCGGTGAGGGCGAGAACGTGGCCGAGCTGCGCGCCAAGATCGAGACCTTCCGTGAGCTCATGCGCTCTCGCGGCACCGTGGAGGCCGACGAGGAGGTGCTCGGCGACGCCGCGGCGTTCTCCGGCGTCTCGAAGTACCCCGCGCGGGTCAAGTGCGCGATGCTGGCCTGGGTCGCCGTGGAGCACGCCCTCGCCGAGGCGGAGGCCTGACCCGGGAGTCCCCGGTCAGGCGGCCATCGCGGCCATCGCCGCGATCATGCTGCCCGAGCACACGACGTCGAGCAGCCAGCCCGGCGCCCGCCCGCGCACCGCGGGATGAAGCAGCGCCGCGGCGCATCCCGCCCAGGTGAGCAGCACGAGCCAGACCACCCACCAGCCTGGGGCCGCCGCTCCATGACCGATCATCGTGCCGGTGAGCCCGATCGCCGAGACCGGCCCGACGGCGAGATGCAACGGCATCACCAACACGGCCGTCGCCATGAATCCGATGTCGACGATCGAGACGGCCACGGCCGTGCGCAGGCCGAGGGAGGGATGGCGTCCGGAACGCGCCCGCAGCGCGAGTGCCGCCGCCCCGAGCGGCAGCAGCAGCGCGATGGTGATGGTGGAGGCGGCGAGGCGGGAGAAGGCGGGGGCGGCGAGCACCGCGACCATGACCGCGCCCATTCCGACGGCGGTCAGCGCGTGCAGCGGGGCTCGGCGGTGCCGCGCGAGGGCCGCGCCCATCCCGCACACCGCGAGCACGAAAGCCACGACCGTCATCGCTGACCGCCCTTCCCATGGGGTCTATCTTGACATCGTCGCGGGCGCGGAGTAAGACTCAGGTCAGTGCCCTTCAGCATCGCAGGGTATCTGGGCGAGGAGGGCATCATGCAGATTCCGGCTCCATTCGACTACGCGCGCGCAAGCTCCGTGGACGAGGCCTTGGCGTTGCTCGAGAGACACGGCCCAGAGTCCCTGATCGTCGCCGGAGGCCATAGCCTGCTGCCGATGATGAAGCTCCGGCTGGCCAGGCCAGAGTGGCTCATCGACATCAACGACCTGTTCGAACTCGACTTCATCGTGCGCGACGGCGACCGCCTCAGGGTGGGCGCGATGACGCGGCACACCACCCTCTTCGAGTCGGCCGAGGTGAACCGGCTCTTCCCGATCATCACGGATGCCGAGCGCACTATCGCCGACCCCGTGGTGCGCAACCGCGGAACAATCGGCGGCTCGCTGTGCCAGGCCGACCCGGCCGAGGACCTGTCGACCGTCTGCATCGTGCTCGGCGCCGAGGCGGTGATCCGGGGCACGGCCGGCGAGCGGGTGGTCTCGATGGCCGACTTCCATGTCGGCCCGTACGAGACGTCGGTCGCCCACAACGAGCTGCTCGTCGAGGTGCGTCTTCCCATCCGCCCCCGGTCGGGGAGCGCCTACGAGAAGGTCGAACGGCGGGTGGGGGACTGGGCAGTCGCGGCGGCCGGGGCCTCGGTGTCCCTCGCGGAGGACGGCACGATCGACCACGTCGCGATCGGCCTGACCGCGGTCGGGCTGGACGGCACCGTCACCGAGGCCGAGGCGATGCTCCGCGGCAAGGCGCCCTCGGAGGAGGTCTTCGTCGAGGCCGGCCGGCTGGCCGCGCTCGCCTGCGATCCCCTCGCCGACCAGCGGGGAGCCATCGACTACAAGCGGCATCTCGCCGACGAACTGACCAGAAGAGTCCTGCGACGCGCGAGTTCGCGCGCTGCCGAAGCACAGGAAGGCTGAACCCGATGCAGATCAGCATGACCGTCAACGGCGACGAGATCACCAAAGAGGCCGAGCCGCGCGTGCTTCTCGTGCACTTCATCCGGGAGATCCTCGGGCTCACCGGCACCCACTGGGGCTGTGACACCTCGAACTGCGGAACCTGCGTGGTGCTCATGGACGGACTGCCGGTCAAGTCCTGCACCGTCCTGGCCGCGATGGCCGATGGCCACGACATCCGCACCGTCGAGGGCCTGGCCACCGGGGGAGTGCTCGACCCGGTGCAGCAGGGCTTCATGGAGGAGCACGGGCTGCAGTGCGGATTCTGCACGCCCGGCATGATGCTCACCGCTCGAGCGCTGCTCGACCGGAACCCGCACCCGGACGACGACCAGATCCGCGAGGCCATCTCCGGCCAGATCTGCCGGTGCACCGGGTACGCCACGATCGTCCGTTCGGTGCAGTGGGCGGCCGAACATCCCGCGGGGGCCGCAGCAACAGGCGAAGAGGTGAACGCATGACCATCACGGACGAGCGCGCGTCGAACCCGGCGGCGGGCGACGCCGACCGACCGATCGGCTACGGCCGCATCCAGCGCAAGGAGGATCCCCGGTTCATCCGCGGCAAGGGCAACTACATCGACGACATCGTGCTGCCCGGCATGCTGCACAGCGCGATCCTGCGCGCCCCGGTCGCGCACGCGACCCTCGTCTCGATCGACACCACGAGGGCCCTCGCCCACCCCGGTGTCGTCGCCGTGATCACCGGCAAAGACCTCGTGGGCCTCAAGCTCGCCTGGGCGCCGACCCTGTCGGCGGATGTGCAGGCCGTGCTCGTGACGGACAAGGTGCGGTTCCAGGGCCAGGAGGTGGCCTTCGTCGTCGCGAACGACCGCTACGCCGCCCGGGACGCCCTCGAGCTGATCGACGTGGAGTACGACGTGCTGCCACCGGTGATCGACGCCCGCAAGGCGCTCGACCCGGGTGCCCCCGTCATCCGCACCGACATCGAGGGCAAGACCGACAACCACATCTTCGACTGGGAGGCGGGCGACGCGGCCGAGACCGACGCGGTCTTCGCGTCGGCGGACGTCGTCATATCGCAGGAGATCGTCTACCCGCGGGTGCACCCCGCGCCGATGGAGACCTGCGGGGCGGTGGCCGACTACGAACCGATCGAGGGGCACCTCACCCTGTACGAAACCACCCAAGCCCCGCACGCTCACCGCACGCTGTTCGCGATCGTCGCCGGCATCCCGGAGCACAAGATCCGCATCGTCTCGCCGGACATCGGCGGCGGCTTCGGCAACAAGGTCGGCATCTACCCGGGCTACATCCTCGCCGTCGTCGGCTCGATCGTCACGGGCAAGCCGGTGAAGTGGGTGGAGGACCGGTCCGAGAACCTCATGTCGACCTCGTTCGCCAGGGACTACATCATGCAGGGGGAGATCGCCGCCACGAAGGACGGCAAGATCTTGGCGCTGCGCACCAACGTGCTGGCCGACCACGGGGCGTTCAACGCCACCGCCCAGCCGACCAAGTACCCGGCGGGCTTCTTCCACATCTTCACCGGAAGCTACGACCTCCAGGCCGCGCACTGCAAGGTCACCGGGGTGTATACGAACAAGGCGCCGGGCGGGGTGGCCTACGCCTGCTCCTTCCGCGTGACCGAGGCGGTCTACCTCGTGGAGCGGCTGGTCGACATCCTCGCCCGGAAGCTCGAGATGGATCCGGCGGAGCTCAGGATCAAGAACTTCATCCAGCCGGAGCAGTTCCCGTACAAGAACAAGACGGGCTGGGAGTACGACTCGGGCAACTACGAGCCGGCAATGCGGCTGTCGATGCAGATCGCCGGCTACGAGGAGCTTCGGCGCGAGCAGAAGGAGAAGCGCGAGCGCGGCGAGCTCATGGGCATCGGCGTCTCGTTCTTCACCGAGACGGTGGGGGCGGGCCCGCGCAAGCACATGGACATCGTGGGCCTCGGGATGGCGGATGGCGCGGAGCTGCGGGTGCATCCGACCGGCAAGGCCGTGGTGCGGCTCTCGGTGCAGAGCCAGGGCCAGGGCCACGAGACCACGTTCGCCCAGATCGTGGCGGAGGAACTCGGCATCCCGCCGGAGGACATCGACGTGGTGCACGGCGACACCGACCAGACCCCGTTCGGGCTGGGCACCTATGGCAGCCGCTCGACCCCGGTGAGCGGGGCGGCCGTGGCACTCGTCGCCCGCAAGGTGCGCGACAAGGCCAGGTTCATCGCCGCGGCCATGCTGGAGACCCGTCCGGAGGACCTGGAGTGGGAGAAGGGGCGCTGGTTCGTGAAGGGCGACCCGAGCATCGGCAAGACCATCGCCGAGATCTCGATGGGCGCCCACGGCACGGTCACGCTTCCGGAGGGCATCGACGGAAACCTCGACGCCGAGGTGACCTACGACCCGCCGAACCTCACCTTCCCGTTCGGGGCGTACATCTGCGTGGTGGACATCGACCCGGGGACGGGCCACGTCAAGGTGCGGCGGTTCATCGCCGTCGACGACTGCGGCACCCGCATCAATCCGATGATCATCGAGGGCCAGGTGCACGGCGGTCTCACCGACGGCGTGGGCATGGCTCTCATGGAGATCATCCAGTTCGACGAGGACGGCAACAACCTCGGCGGCTCGTTCATGGACTACCTGATCCCCACCGCGATGGAGGTGCCGAACTGGGAGACCGGGTTCACCGTGACCCCGTCACCGCACCACCCCATCGGCGCGAAGGGGGTCGGGGAATCCGCGACGGTCGGCTCGCCGCCGGCGGTGGTGAATGCGGTCGTGGACGCCCTCGCCCCGTTCGGTGTGGTCCACATGGACATGCCGTGCACCCCCGGTCGGGTCTGGGAGGCAATGCAGGGCCGGCCGAGGCCACCGATCTAACATGACCGTCGTGAGTGGAAGTCTCGCCGAACGGGCACAGGAGCTCAGCAGTCGCCGGGAGCCGTTCGTGCGCGCCACGGTGGTGCGCGCCCAGCATCCGACGAGTGCGCACGCCGGCGACTCGGCGATCGTGCGCGAGAACGGCGAGATCGACGGCTTCGTGGGCGGCAACTGCGTGGAGGCGTCGGTGCGCGAGTACGGCCTGCGCGCGCTGGCGAGCGGCGAGCCCGTGCTGCTTCGGGTGGTGCCGGGCGAGCCGTCGCGGGTGCAGGAGGAGGGCGCCATCGAGGTGGCCAACCCCTGCCTGAGCGGCGGCAGGATCGAGATCTTCCTGGAGCCGCAGCTGCCGGCGGCCCGTCTCGTGATCGTGGGTTCGACCCCCGTGGCGCGCGCCCTCGCCGTGCTCGGCGCCGGCCTGGGCCTGGAGGTGGAGCTCACCTACGGTGCCTCGGCGATGCCCAGGGCGGACGACGCGGCGCTCATCGTCGCCTCGCACGGCCGCGACGAGGAGCCAGCCCTGGAGGCCGCGCTCCGCGCCGGAGTGCCCTACGTGGGGCTCGTGGCGAGCGGCACCCGCGGGGCGGCCGTGCTGGCCTCCCTCGACGTCGACGACGAGCAGCGTGCCCGGGTATACACGCCGGCCGGGCTCCGGCTCGGTGCGCGCACGCCCGCCGAGATCGCCCTGTCCATCCTCGCCCAGCTGGTCAAGGAGCGGGCGTCCGGCCGGCTCGCGGCGGCCACCCCCACCGCGCCGCCCGAAACGGCGATCGACCCGGTCTGCGGCATGACGGTCGCCGCCGTGCCGTCATCGCTTCACGTCGAACACGGCGGGTCGACCGTCTACTTCTGCTCGGCGGGCTGCCGCACCGCCTTCCTCGCCGATCCGGAACGCTATGCCGCCGCCGGCTGAGGCGGGAGTCGCCGCCCTCGTTCTCGCCGCGGGCGCATCCGTGCGTCTCGGCCGGCCGAAGCAGCTCCTTCCCTATCGCGGCGGGGTGCTCCTGGATGCCGCGCTCGATACGGCCCGCGAAAGCAGCGTCGACCAGATAGTCCTCGCCCTCGGCGGGGCGGCCGGCGAGGTGGTGCGGGTCGTGGACACGAGCCTGTGCGACGTGGTGCTGAACACGCACTACGGCGAGGGATGTTCCTCGTCGATCGCCGCGGCGCTCCCGGCGGTGCGGCCGGACATCGGGGTGCTGGTGCTGCTGCTCGCTGACGAGCCGGGCGTGGGGGCGGAGACGGTGCGGCGCCTCCTCGACGGGCGGGGCGACAGCCCGATCGCGGTGTGTCGCTACGAGGACGGCATCGGGCATCCCTTCGCCTTCGCACGACCGCTCTTCGCCGAGCTCGCCTCGCTGCACGGCGACAAGGGCGTCTGGAAGCTCATCGAACGGCGAGCGGCCGACGTGCGGGAGGTGCCGGTCGCGGGGCGGATTCCGCTCGACGTCGACACGGAGGAGGACTACCGGCACCTGCTCGCCGAGCTCGAGGGTGCCCGGTGACCACGCCCGCCCGGGCGGGGGCCGAAGACGACGTCGTGCGCCGGGTGCCGGATGTCGCCTCCCTCGCCGCGGCCCTCGACGACGACGACTACCTCGCCGACGTGGGCCTCGCGACGGCGCTGTTCCTGGCGGTGCGGCTGCCCCAGCCCATCCTGCTGGAGGGTGAGGCCGGGGTGGGCAAGACGGAGGCGGCCAAGGCGCTGGCGCGGCTGCTCGATACGCCGCTCTACCGGTTGCAGTGCTACGAGGGCATCGACGCGGGCGAGGCCCTCTACGAGTGGAACCACCAGCGGCAGATGCTGGGAATCCGGCTGGCCGAGGCGCGGCACGCCGACCTCGAGGAGACCGACCTCTTCGCCGAGGACTACCTGCTTCGGCGGCCCCTGCTCAAGGCGATCGAGCATCCCGGGCCGCGCCCGGCCGTGCTCCTGCTCGACGAGATCGACCGGGCGGACGCCGAGTTCGAGGCGTTCACCTTCGAGCTGCTCGCGGAGGCCGCCGTGACGATCCCGGAGCTCGGCACCGTGCGGGCCACGCATCCGCCCATCGTCATCCTCACCTCCAACCGCACCAGGGACCTGCACGACGCCCTCACCCGGCGCTGTCTCTACCACTGGATCGACTACCCCCCTCCGGCGCGCATCGCCGAGATCGTGCGCCGCCGGGTGCCGTCGAGCGCCGAATCGCTCGCGTTCGAGGTCGCCTCGGCGATCACCAGGCTGCGGTCGCTCGACATGGCGAAGCCGCCCGGCATCGCCGAGGCCATCGACTGGGTCTCCGCCCTCGCCGTGCTCGGCGTGGATCGCCTCGATGCGAAGACGGTCGACCTCACCTGGGGGTCGGTGCTGAAGAACCGGGACGACCTGGAACTCGCCGGCGCGCGGGGCGCCGACTGGCTCATCGGCGGTGGCGATGTCTGAGGTTACAACGGTATTCCCCACACTGCCGCACGTCGAGACCGCCGCGCTCGCCGCGGGGTTCGCGACGGCCCTGCGCCGGGCCGGGCTGCCCAGTTCCCCCGACCGCGCCGCCTGGCTCGCCGAGTCCCTGCGCATCGTGCCGCCGACCGACCGCGACCGGCTGTACTGGGCCTGCCGGGTCGTGTTCGTCACCTCGCGGGAGCAGCTCCCCGTCTTCGACGCGGTCTTCTCCGCGGTGTTCGACGGGATGCTCGACCCGGCGACCAATCGGGGCGACACGAGCGGCCCGCCGCCGGTCGGGTCAGAACCGCGCACCCGGCCGACGCCGCCCGACCAGCGGCCGGCCGGTGCCGCCGAGCACGAGCCGGAGGATCGCCCGCCGGCGCCGAGCTCGGGCGGCGACTCTTCGGAGGATGAGGGCCGCGAGCGGGACGCCATCCTCGCGGTCGCCTCGCCGGAGGAACGCCTGCACGACACCGCGTTCGCCGAACTCACCGAGGACGAGATCGTGGGCATGCAGCGGATCGTGCGCCGGATCATGCTGTCGACCCCGCTCAGCCGCAGCCGCCGATCCCGGCCGTCCACCCACAGCCGGGACCGCCTCGACCTGCGCCGCACCCTCCGGGCGGCCCAGCGCAGCGGCGCGGATGCCTCCCGCCTCGTGTTCACGCGGCGCCGGGACCGCCGTCGTCGGCTCGTTCTGCTCTGCGACGTGTCCGGGTCGATGGAGCCGTATTCCCGGGTGTTCCTCTCGCTGCTCCAGGGCGCGGTCGCCGGGGCGCACGCCGAGGCGTTCGTCTTCTCCACCCGGCTGACCCGGCTGACCAGGCAGCTCGCCGTGCGTGACCCCGACCAGGCCCTCGCGAGGGCGGCGGCGAGCGCTCCGGACTGGGCCGGCGGCACCCGGCTGGCGGAGAGCATCCGTCGGTTCATCGACGAGCACGGCCGCCGGGGGATCGCCCGCGGCGCCGTCGTGGTGGTGCTTTCCGACGGCTGGGCGCAGGACGACCCGCAACTCGTCGCCGCCCAGATGGCTCGGCTGCGGCGACTCGCCTTCCGCATCGTCTGGGTGAACCCGCGCAAGGTGGCGCCGGGCTACCGGCCGCTCGTCGGCGGGATGGCGGCGGCGCTGCCGTATTGCGACGCCTTCGTGAGCGGGCACAGCCTCGCCGCCCTCACCGAACTCGCCGCGGCGATCTCCGCCGAACGTACAATAACGGATCACGAACGAAGGGCACGGTAATGCAACTCGACAGCACTTTCTCCGTCGTCGCACCGATCGACACGGTGTGGAACACCCTGATGGACTTCGAACGCGTTGCGGGCTGCGTACCCGGCGCGCAGATCCTCAACAAACTGTCCGAGGACGCGTACCAGGTGGGGATGAAGGTGAAGCTCGGCCCGGTGAGCATGCAGTATCGGGGCCAGATGAACGTGATCGAGCGGGATGTCGACGGGCATCGAGCGGTATTCCAGGGCAAGGCCCAGGAGACCAGGGGGCAGGGCACGGCCGAGGCCACGGTGACGCTGCAACTCGTCGAGTCGAAGGGCACGACGGAGGGCACGGTGAGCGCGGACGTGTCGCTCTCCGGCAAGGCCGCGGCCATGGGCAAGGGCGTGATCACCAGCGTCACCGACCAGATGATGGCCCTCTTCGCCGAGAACCTGCAGACCATGGTGGGGGAGCCGGCCGCCGCGGCCGCGGCCGCGACAGCGTCGGCCGCCTCGAGCACCGCAGCCTCGAGCACCGCACCGTCGAGCACCGCACCGTCGAGCTCGGCCGCCGGCGCGACCAGTGCCCCGGCAGCCCCCCGCGCCGGCAGTGCCCCCGCCGACAACAGCCTCAACGCGTTCAGCCTCGCCAAGGGGATGATCGCCGACCAGCTCAAGGACCCGGGCAAGCTCATCGGAGCGCTCGCCGCCGTGGCCTCGATCGCCTTCTTCCTCGGGCGACTCAGCCGGGGACGACGATCCTAGCCTCGGCACGGCATCGATCGGAGTCTCATGCGTGACGTGCTGAACGCCCTGCGGGAGGACTGGCTCGCCGGCGGCACGGCGGGGCTCGCGACCGTCGTGCGCACCTTCGAGTCAGCGCCGCGGCCGGCCGGGGCATCCATGTTCGTCACGGCGGGCGGCGAGGTCGTCGGTTCCGTGTCCGGCGGGTGCGTGGAGGGCGCGGTGTACGAGCTGGCGACCCAGGTGAAGGAGCACGGCCGCCCGGTGCTCGTGCGCTACGGCATCAGCGACGACGACGCGTTCTCGGTCGGGCTCACCTGCGGCGGCATCCTCGATGTCTTCGTCGAACCCGTGTCCCGGGCCGGCTTCGCCGAGCTCGGTGACGTGATGGACGACATCGACGCGTCGAGACCGGTGGGGGTTGCGACGGTGATCGAGCATCCGGACGAGTCCTGGCTCGGCCGCCACCTCGTGGTGCGTCCCGACGGCTTCGTGGGCGACCTGGGCAGCGAGCGGGCCAACGAGGCGGTGAGCGACGACACCCAGGGGCTCCTCGCCGCCGGCCGCAACAGCGTGTTGACCTACGGCCCGGACGGCGAGCGACGCGGCGAGGGAATGCGGGTCTTCTTCGCCAGCTACGCCCCGAGGCCGCGGATGCTCGTCTTCGGCGCGATCGACTTCGCGGCGGCTCTCGCCCGGCTGGGCTCGTTCCTCGGCTTTCGCGTGTCGGTGTGCGACGCCCGGGCGGTCTTCGCGACGCCCGCGCGTTTTCCGAGCGCCGACGAGGTGGTCGTTGCCTGGCCGCACCGCTACCTCGCCGAGCAGTTCGAGAAGGGTCTCGTGGACCAGCGCACGGTGATCTGCGTGCTCACCCACGATCCGAAGTTCGACGTTCCCCTGCTCGAGGTGGCGCTGCACGCCGGCCCGGTCGCGTACATCGGCGCGATGGGCTCCCGGCGCACGCACGAGGACCGGTTGGCGCGCCTGCGCGAGGCGGGCGTGAGCGAGACCGAGCTCTCGAGGCTGCACAGCCCGATCGGACTCGACCTCGGATCGCGAACGCCGGAGGAGACGGCGGTCTCGATCGCGGCGGAGATCATCGCCACCCAGTGGGGCGGCAGCGGCGACCCGCTCACCCTGCTCGGCGACCGGATCCATCACGACGACCACGCCGCGCCCGACCACGAGACCTGAGGGGCAGAGAAGCGGCACCGGACCCTGGCCCGGCGCCGCTTCGCGCACTACCCGTTCGGCATCCCGACTACGAGGACGCGCCGCCGGAGCTGATGGCGATCTTCTTGGGCGCCGGCAGTTCCTTGAACGGCACGACCACCTTCAGCACGCCGTCCGAGAACCGGGCGGAGATGTGCGAATCGTCCGCCTGTTCCGGCAGGGTGATGCGGCGGTAGAAGCTGCTGCTGCTCTCGCGCACCACGTACTTCTTCTTCTTGTCTTCTTCCTTTTCGTGCTTCTCCGCCTGGATGACGAGGGCGCCCTGGTCGACGTCGACCGAGATGTCCTTCTCCGCGAAGTTGGGCAGATGCGCCTCGACGGTCAACTGCTTGTCGTCTTCGGTGTAGACGTCGGTCGTGGGGAACTTGCTACCGCGGGCCGGCAGGAAGCCGTCCCCGAAATACTCCTTCTGCAGTGCGTTCAACTCCGCGAACGGGTCGAATCGCACGAGGTTGCGTGCCATTTCGGTCTCCTTGTCGGGTCGTGCCCGGCGTGCACTCGCACGTCATGTTCGACGGTAGGCAGAGTACGGGCGTGGCTCACAGAGCCGAAGGTCCTCATCCCCGCGGGACCAAGGTCACTGGCCCGCGCGTGCGGGTCGGCGAGCATCGATGGATGATCGCTGAGATGAACGACCAGCAAATCGACGACCTGCTCAACGAGGCGCTCGTCGGCCGCATCGGGTGCGCGGCGGGGGGTGAGGCCTACGTCGTCCCGGTGACCTACGTCTACGACGGGGAGAGCCTGTACGGGCACAGCGCCGACGGCAAGAAGGTGCGCCTCATGCGGCAGAACCCGACGGTCTGCTTCGAGGTCGACCAATTCGATGACCTGTCCCACTGGCGCAGCGTGATCGCGTGGGGACAGTTCGAGGAGCTGTCCGGCGCCGAGGCGGAGGCGGCGATGGAGCGGCTGGTCGCCCGGCTCAGGCCCCTCATGGCGCAGGCCTCGACGCGACCCGACCACGACATCGTGCCGGGCAGCGTTCCGGCCGGTTCCGTACAGAGGGTGTCGGCCCGTGAGTCCGACGCGGACCGCCCGAAGCCCCACGCTCCGACCACTGGGCAGGCCCCGCAGCACGCCGTGCTCTACCGCATTCGGCTCACCTCGAAGAGCGGGCGGTACGAGAAGCCGTGATCGGCGTCCTGTAGCCTGCGGGAGTGAATGCCGAGCCGAGATCATCCAGCACCGCCCGCACCCTGGGGGTGCTCGCCGTCGCGTCGATCGTGACGGTCGCCCTGCTGGGCTGCTCCCAGCCGACGCCGGCCCCGACGGTCTCGAAGCCGGCCGACTCGAACTCGATCACGGACATCCCGCCGACACCGGCCGCCACGGCGGCGGGAGCGGAGTCGTCGGCACCGTGGGCCGCCCCCGCCGACGCGTCGGCGCGAACGGCGGCGGCTGGTCTGCCCATGCTGAGCTCGGAGGGCACGGAGCTGCACATCCACTCCCACCTGGTGGTCACGATCGAGGGGAAATCTTCCGCACTGCCGGCCGACATCGGCATCGACGTGGCGAAGCAGCGGATCTCGCCGCTGCACACCCATGATTCGACCGGAATCATCCACGTCGAGTCGCCCGTGGCGAGCACCTTCACCCTCGGGCAGTTCTTCACCGAGTGGGATGTCGCCCTCGACGCGACGCGCATCGGCGGCTACTCGGCAACCGACGGGCACAGCCTCACGGCCTTCGTGGACGGCGTGAAGTTCTCCGGCAATCCGGCGTCGATCGTGTTCGCGAACCACCAGGACATCGACATCGTGTACGGACCGGTCGACGGGGCGGCAGCCCCCTCGGCGCCGTTCGCCTGGCCCGACGGCTACTAGGCCTTTCGCGCACGAAGGAACGCCCCGCCGAACCCGGCGGGGCGTTCCTCTCGTCTGTTCCTCTCGTCCGGGCCCGCCGCTCAGGAGAGAACGTCTCGCAGGAGCTCGTCGTTCACCTTTCGACGGCTCACCGACACGACGAAGCCGACGGCGAGCAGGGCGAACGGCAGGAGCACGAGCGCCCAGCCGACCGGGCTGAGGGCCCAGGCCGTGACCGAGGGGTCGACGCCCGCCGCCGGCGTGCCGGCCAGCAGCCCGAACCGCGACATGAGCAGGTACTCGCCCAGCAGCAGGCCGATCGTCGCGAGCACGGGAGCGATGATCGCCTCGAACACGTTCTCGGTTCCCTTGTTGCGGCGGAAGTAGACGATCACCGCGACGCAGACGAGGATCTCGATCAGCACGATCGCGACGACCGCGAGCCCGCTGAACCAGAAGAACAGGGTGAGCACGGGGTCGAGTTGGAAGATCGCGAAGACCGCGATCACGAGCCCGGTGATCACCGAGGTGATGAGCGAGGCGTTGCTCGGCGCGCCCCGGCGGTTCACTCGGCTGAGCGAGACCGGGAGCACTCCTCCGCGGGCCATCGCGAAGATGTAGCGGCTCGCCGCGTTCTGGAAGGCCAGCAGCCCGGCGAACAGGCTCGACAGCACCAGGATGCTCATGACCGTCGCCATCCACGGGCCGATGTACTGGGTCGCCAGGGAGAAGAGCACGGCAGCCGGGTCCACGAGCTTGTTGGACAGCTCGGCGGTCTTGTCGACCACCGAGGAGGCGCCCATGCCGGTGACCATCGCGAAGGAGGTGAGGGCGAACAGCACCGTGATCACGCCGACGGCGAGGTAGGTGGCGCGGGGGACGACCTTCTTCGGGTTCTTGGACTCCTCGCCGTAGATGGCGGTGGCCTCGAATCCGATGAACGAGGCGAAGGCGAACGCGAAGGCGATGCCGGCCGATCCGGCGAGGCCGCCGACGAGGATCTTGTCCGGCGAGAAGGAGGCCGCGAAGTTGAGGCCCTCTGGGCCACCGTTCACCAGGATGGCGATGCACGTGACGACCAGCGCGGTGAGTTCCAGGAGCATGAGCCCGCCGAGCACCTTGGCGCCGACATCCACGCTCAGCAGCGAGAGCGCGGTGACGACGATCCAGGCGATGAGCGTCCAGGCCCACCAGGGGAGCACTCCCACCTGGGCGGCGATGAGGCCGCCGAAGAAGCCGTAGATGGCGAGCTGCACGGCCACGTAGGCGAGGATCGAGACGAAGGCCGACGCGATCCCGGCATGCCGGCCGAGGCCCCGGCCGATGTAGGCGAAGAACGCCCCCGCGTTGGTGACGCGCTGGCTCATCGCGGCGTAGCCGACGCTGAAGAGCAGCAGGGTGATGCCCACGACGAGGTAGGCGCCGGGGGCGGCGGCGCCGTTGCCGAGAACGATGGCGACCGGAACGGCCCCGGTCATGCCGACGAGCGGTGCCGCGGCGGCGACGACGAAGAACACGATTCCGATCACGCCGAGGCGCCCGGTGTGCAGTGTGGTCCTGGTGTCTTCGTCCGACGACTCTTGGGTAAGCGCCATGGAATTACTCCTCGTTGAGTAGTGATGCCTAGATCGTGCGTATCCGAACGACTTACACAAACACTGTCGAAGGTTGGCGGGCGCGTCAAGGGCTGAAGCAAGAAAGATGTGCGGATCGAGACCTGTCATTCGGATACGAACAATGACGGAAGTGGGCTACACTCTGGCGCTATGACTGCTCTCCATGGCTTCCTGCCGCCGCTGACGCCCCGCGGAACCAGCGCTCTCGTTCCCAACCTGCCCTGGTACTACTCGGGCACCCTGCTCACGGTCGAATACCTCACCGACCCGGCCAACGTTCGGGCGATCCTGCCGGACGACATCGAGCTGGCCCCGGAGCAGCCGGGCGCGGTCGCCATCATCTGGGCCGACTGGCAGTCTTGCAGCGAGGGCGGCCTCGAACTGCTCGACCCCATCCGCTCGCAGTATCTCGAGGCCTTCGTTGTGGTGCGGTGCTCCTATCAGGGTGAGGTCTACAGCCGGTGCGTGGCGATCTGGGTGACGAAGGACTTCGCCATGGGCCGAGGATGGTTCCAGGGCTACCCGAAGAAGCTCGGCTCGGTGCACGTCACTCGCATCTTCTCCCGGGGTAAGGCCAGCCCGAGGCTGGAGGCCGGAGCCCAGCTGGGGGCGTCGCTCGCGGCGTACGACCACCGGCTCGCCTCCGCCCTCGTCACCCTGCGGGAGCCGTCGGAGGGCAACGGCTTCGTCAACGGGCACCGGATGCTGCACAACCGCTTCATGCCGTCGATCAGCCAGGGCCAGGGCCTTTCCATGGACCAGCTCATCGCGATGGGCGGCGTCGACGCCGACCTCGGCCAGGCCTGGCGCGGCGACGCCGAGCTCTCGCTCGCCGACTCGCCCTGGGACGAGCTGCACTCCATCCTGCCGGTGGACGAGATCCTCGGCGGGTACCACCGCGAGGTGGGGGTCACGTTCGCCGGCGGCGACCTCATCGCCGACCGCTCCCGCACCGTCTGACCGCGGCCGCGGCATCCGCCGCTTCCTTTCCCCGCCCCCGCTTCCTTCCGTCGCACTTCCCCCTTCCGAAATCCATGCATTTCTTCGCCGGGTGCGGTGTGTCGGTGTCAACACGCCGCGGTGGCTGATGGAATGCATGGATTTCGGAACGGGGAGAGGAATCGGGGATGAGGAAACTCGCCACCCCTCCCGCGCTGGGCCCGCCGGTCTAACCCCTTTCTCCTTCCTCCCGCTTTCCCCTTCACCCTTCCGAAATCCATGCATTCCTTCGCCCGGTGCGGCGTGTCGGGGTGCGACACGCCGCCGAGCCCGAGATTTGCATGGATTTCGGAAGCCGCGGAGGGAAGCCGCGGAGGGGAGAAGCGCGGGGGAGAGGGCCGGGGCTAGTAGTCCTCGAGGTACTCGTCGATCTCCCACTGGGTCACGTCCCGGGTGGCCGGGTCGGGCACCTCGCTCTCGTAGCGCTCGATCTCGTCGCGCTTGAGCACGCCGAACACGTCGATCACGGGGGCGCCGATGATGTCGCGCAGCACCGAGTTCGCGTCCAGGGCGTCGAGCGCCGCCTCGAGCGAGGTCGGCAGCACCGCCGCGGCCTCGTTCTGGTAGGCCCAGCCCTCGGCCGGCTCCGGCACGGCGAGCTGGCGACGGATGCCGTCCAGGCCGGCGGCGAGCACCGCCGCGATCATGAGATACGGGTTGGCCGCACCGTCGCCGACCCGCACCTCGAGGCGCGTTCCGGCCCCACGCTCCGGCGGCACGCGCAGCATCGCGCTGCGGTTGTCGTGGCCCCAGTTGGCGCGGTAGGGCGCGAGAGTGTCCGGCCCGAGCCGCTTGAAGGCGTTGATGGTGGGGTTGGTGAGCGCCGTGAGCGCGGCGGCATTCTCGAGGATGCCGGCGATCAGCAGGTTCGCGGTGTCCGAGAGCCCGCCGTCGGCGGTGGCCATGAGGTTGCGTCCGTTCGCGTCGACCACCGAGAAGTGCAGGTGGAAGCCGCTGCCGCCCTCATCGCTCCACGGCTTGCCGAGGAAGGTGGCGAGCTTGCCCGACCGGGCGACGATGTCCTTCACCGCCGTCTTGAACAGGAACGTGCGGTCGGCCGCGCGGAGCGCCTCGCCGTGCCAGAGGTTGATCTCGTACTGCGATGGGCTGAACTCGTGGTTGCCGGCGAAGACGCCGATGTCCATCTGGTCGAGCATCCGGAGCAGGTGCAGGAAGGTGCCGTCCGGGTCCACCCACGCGCCGGTCGTGTAGACGCGGCCGGTGCGGGTGAGGGCGCGTTGCCAGCCCTGCTCGCCGCGCTCGGCGATGTAGAACTCGAGCTCCGGCCCGATGATCGGGGTGAGGCCGAGCTCCGCGTACTGGGCGATCACCCGGCGGAGGGCCGAGCGCGGGGCGATCTCGCTCGCCGTCTCGTCGGGGTTGAACGCGTCGGCGACGACCAGCGCCACCCCGGGCTCCCACGGCATCATCGTGAGGGTGGAGGCGTCGAGTCGCGTGACGAGGTCGGGAAGGCCGCTCGACATGATGTCGTTGCCGTCGAGCACTCCGCCGCGGGTGGTCGTGACCCAGACCCCCTGGCAGAAGGCCGGACCGTGGGCCGCCGATCGTTCGAGCTGGCTCACGAGCAGGTCCTTCGACCGCGTGATGCCCAGGACATCGGGGTAGATGAGCCGGAGCACATCGATGCCCCTGGCCTCGAGTTGCGAACGAAGAGCAGCTACATCGGTACTCATGTGACCTCCGGCGATAAATCGTTCGGCCATGAACGATTAGTGCGATACTAGGGCACATCGCCGGGAATCTGTCAGCCCGGCGCACTCCGGCGACGATGAGGTGAGCGGTGAAGGCCCTGTTCGTGCAGCACGACCACGTGAGCCCGACCGGGCCGGTCGCCGGTCGCCTGCGGGAACGCGGCTTCGAGGTGGACGAGATCACCGTCGTCGACGAGGCCAGCTTCGGCAGCCCGAACGTGACCTTCGACTTTCCCGATCTCGGCGACTACGACCTGCTGGTGCCGATGGGAGCGCCCTGGGGCGCCTGGGACGACGCCTGCATCGGGCGCTGGCTCCTGCCGGAGATCGAGTGGATCGGCGACGCCCTCGCCCGCGACCTCCCGGTGCTCGGCATCTGCTTCGGCGGCCAGCTCATGGCGCGGGCCCTCGGCGGCACCGTCGGGCGAGCCGGCAAGCCGGAGATCGGCTGGACCGCCATCCACACCGACGATGCGTCAGTCGTGTCGAGCGGCCCCTGGTTCCAGTTCCACTACGACCGGTGGACACTGCCGGCCGGCGCGACCGAGATCGCGCGAAACTCGGTCGCCTCCCAGGCCTTCGTGGTCGGTAGGAGCCTCGCGGTTCAGTTCCACCCGGAGCTCACCGCGACGACCCTCGACGGCTGGCTGGCCCAGGGCGGGGCCGAGCAGGTGATCGCCGACGGCCAGGACCCGGTCGCCCTGCTCGAGCACACCAGGGCCGAGGAGCGCGCCGCGACCGCGCGGTCGCACGCCCTGGTCGACGCCTTCGTCGAGCGGATCGCGCGGCTCCAGCCCGGTCAGGGCACCTAGCGCAGCGTCTCGAGCACGTCGATCACCCGCTGCGCCTCGGTCGCCGGGTTCACGAACGCGAGCCTCAGCACGCTGCGCCCGCGCCAGGTGGTGGGCACGCAGAGGATCACCCCGGCGTGCGCCGCGGCGTTCGACCACTCGAGGTACTGTGCCTGGGTCCAGCCGACCCGCTCGAAGAGCAGCACGGACAGCTCCGGCTCCCGAACCATACGCAGATGATCGGAAGACCGGATGGCGTCGGCGACGACCCGGGACGTCGTGAGGGACGCCTCCACGGCATCCCGGTACCGGTCGGTGCCGTGCGTGGCGAGGCTGAACCAGAACGGCAGGCCGCGCGCCCGGCGGGAGAGGTGCAGGGCGAGTTCGCTGGGGTTCCAGACCTCGCGGTCGACGTGGTCGAGGTAGCTCGCGTGCTGGGCGTGGGTGGCGCGGGCGAGCTCCGGATCGCGGTAGAGCAGCGCGCAGCAGTCGTAGGGGGCGAAGAGCCACTTGTGCGGGTCGACAATGAAGCTGTCCGCCCGCTCGATGCCCGCGAAGAGGTCGCGAACGCTCGGCGCGGCGAGGCCGGCCCCGCCGTACGCGCCGTCGACGTGCATCCAGACCCCGAACTCCTCGCAGACGTCGGCGATGTCCTCGAGGTCGTCCACGACGCCCTCGTTGGTCGTGCCGGCCGAGGCGACGACGGCGAAGACGTTGGGCGAGTTCTCGAGCACGGTGCGGAGGGCCGCCCCGGTGAGGTGGCCGCGGTCGTCGACCGGCACGTCCACGATGTCCACGTCGAGGGCGCGCGCCGCCGACTGGATGGAGGAGTGCGCGTTCGAACTGCAGGCGAGTTGCCAGCCCTCCGCCGGCCGGCCGCCGCGCCTCGTGCGGGCGGTCTCCCGCGCGGTCATCAGCGCGGAGAGGTTGCCCGAGGTGCCGCCGGAGACGAAGCAGCCGCCAGCGGTGGACGGCCAGCCGAGCAGGCCGACGATCCAGGCGAGCGCCTCGTTCTCGGCGTAGATCGCGCCGGCGCCGGCCTCCCAGAGGCCGCCGAAGATGTTTGCGGCGCTCGTCACGAGGTCGAAGGCGATGGCGGCGCGGGTGGGCGCCGCCGCGATGTAGGCGAGGTTGAGCGGGTCGTCCTGGGAGCGGGTCGCCGGTTCGAGCACGGTGTCGAACACCCGCAGCGCCTCGGCGCCGCCGATGCCAGACGGCGTGATCGTGGGTCCGGCATCCGCGGCGAGGGCCGACGCCGGCCGCGCGGTGGAGAGCGGGTCGGTGTGGCGCACCACCCGCCTCGCCGACCAGTCGACGGCGAGTTCCACGACCGCCGACTCGTCGCCCCAGATCGGATGCGGCTCGGCGTGCAGGTGCGGATTCGTCATGCCGGGGAGCCTACTTGGCCAACTCGACCCGAACCGGGAAGCGCTTGATGCCGTTGACGAAGTTGCTGCGCAGCCGGGACAGCTCGCCGATCTGCTCCATGCCGTCCACCCGGCCGAGCAGGTCTTCGTACATGATGCGGATTTCGAGACGCGCCAGCGCGTTGCCCAGGCACATGTGCGGGCCGCCGCGCCCGAACGACATGTGCTCGTTCGGGTTGCGGGTCACATCCATGCGGTACGGGTCGTCGAAGACCTCGGGATCGCGGTTGCCGGCGGCGAACCAGGTGACGACCTTGTCGCCCTCCTTGATCGCCTGCCCGTTGATCTCGGTGTCGCGGGTGGCGGTGCGGCGGAAGTGGTAGACCGGGCTCGCCAGACGCAGGAACTCCTCGACAGCCCACGGGATGAGCTCCGGGCGCTCCTGCAGCAGCGCCATCTGGTCGGGGTTCTGCATGAGGTAGTTCATCGAGTGGGTGATGGTGTGCCGCGTCGTCTCGTTGCCGGCCACCACCAGCAGCAGGAAGTAGCTGTTGAAGTCGCGCTGCGAGAGCGGGATGCCGTCGCTCGGAGTCTCGTTGGCGAGCCGGGACACGAGGTCGGTCCCGTTCTTGCCGCGGCGCTGCCTGGCCAGTTCGTTGCCGTAGTCGAACACCTCCTGGGCGGCGGGGGAGCGGAACGGAAGCAGCCGGTACTCCTCGCTCTCCGCCGAGGTGGAGAGCACGTCGGCGTGCTCGGGGTCGGTGTTGCCGACCATGCGGTTGCCCCAGTCGATGAGCTTGTGGATGTCGGTGTCCGGCACGTCGAGCATGCGCGCGAGCACGCGGATGGGGAAGTCGGCCGCGACATCGGCGACGAAGTCGAACTCGCCCTTGGCGAAGGCGGTGTCGAGGGTCGTGGCGGTGAGCCCGCGCAGGAAGGTCTCGTAGCCGGCGACGGCCCGGGGGGTGAACTCGCCCTGCATGAGTTTGCGCAGCGCGCGGTGGCGCACGCCGTCGGTCTCGAGCATCGACTTGCGGGCCTCGATCTGGTCGGCGTCGAGTTCCTCGAGGTTCACGGTGCCGCGTTCGCTCGAGAAGGTCTCGGTGTCGCGCAGCACCCCGACGATGTCGTGGTAGCGGGTGAGGGACCAGAACCCGTGGTTGGGCGCCTCCTCCTCGTCCCAGTGCACGGGGGCCTTCGCGCGCAGCTCGTCGAAGACGGCCCAGGGCTGGTCGTGCTCGAAGAGGTCGAGGTCGGCCAGGGTGACATTCGCCAGTGAAGTCAACTCATCCTCCAGGGATATTGTTTGGATGCGAACAACCTACACCCGAGGCACTGGCGGCGCGAGAGTTCGCCGCCGTCTCGAACCCGGCCACGGCCGTCGTTTAGAGTGAATCCACCGCGCTTCCCGAAGGAGAATCCATGACCGGTCCGCACACGCTGGTCGAGACGGAGCGACAGGTCGAGGCGCGCCTCGGTAAGCTCCCGCTGGACTACTCGGCGATGGCCGTCGCCTCCAACCTCTTCCGGGCGGCGAACGCGGTGCGCAACCACCTCGAACGCACCGTGCTCTCCGAGAACAACCTCTCCTGGACGGCGTTCGTCGTGCTCTGGGTCACCTGGATCTGGGAGCCGATCGAGACGCGCCAGATCGCTCTCGAGGGCGGATTCTCCAAGGCGACGCTTACGGGGGTGCTCTCGACGCTCGAGGGCCGCGGATGGCTCGTGCGCGAGCGCAGCGCGAGCGACGGGCGCCTCGTGGTGGTGCGGCTCACTCCCGCCGGCCGCACGCTCATGAACACGCTCTTCCCGGCGTTCAACCTGCAGGAACAGCACATCGCGAGCCCGATCGATCCCTCGCGCCGCGACGAATTCGCCGAGATGCTGCGCCTCGTGACGGCGCACGTGGAGAAGCCGGAGTAACTGGCGCACCCGGCCGCCCTGCCCTGCTGCCTGCCGTCCCGCGGCCTGTGCCGGGCGGCGATCCGCGGACAACTGTCATTCGGTGCGCTCAAACTCGCGGTTCAGCGCACCGACTGACAGCAATGACGGCTCGTGGACAGTCTGCCCGGGTGACTGGCGAGAAAAGCATGCTCCCGGCGAGAACGAAGGTGCGTTTGTCGCCAGTCACGTGGTCGGTGCTGGAGAGGACAGACCCTCCGGTGGTTGTAGACACTTCCGGGATTCGCTATGGTAATTCATTAGCATCCGAATGACTTAACGAGGAGTCGTTCGACACGGGAAGCGACTCGATGACCACCACAGATCAGACGGCACCCGACCGCATCGAGGTCGCCGGGGTCGCAGTCGACACCCGCCACTACATCGGCGGCGTTCGCATCGCATCGGCTGAGACTTTCACCAACACTTCGCCGATCGACGGCTCGTTCCTCGGCGAGATCGCGCGCGGCACCGCTTCCGAGGTGCAGCTGGCCGTCCAGGCCGCCCG